>JAZOXD010000307.1:0-6867 GCA_045659565.1 Eubacteriales bacterium
TTTCCGCTCCACAACCCGATAAGCGGGGTGGTAGAGGGCACGGAATTCCTCGGAATGATGGATGGGGGGATATCCTTCGGCCCTCCAGCGGGCCAGGGCGGCCTCAAAGTCTTGGGGAGAAAAGGAAAAAACACCTTCTTCTACCAAGGTGCGGGCTTCCTCCAGACTTTGTTCCAGTTGGCTTTGGGTGCCCTTGGGCCCTTCTTTGGCAGACCGCAGAAATAACCCCCCTAAGGTTTCCGCTTTCAACAAAAACAGGGGCACCCTGCAATAGTGGTCACTTAACAGTTCCACAGGGCTTTCCGTGGGGGAAAGTCGGGCCTCTTCCTCCTGAATACGGGCCACCGCCTGTTGGGGGTCCACCGCCAGATGTTCACACCCAAAGGTGCCCTGGTATAAAAACTTAAACAGGTCTTGCGGGGTCATTCGGGGGTGGGCTTTGGTCTGGTCTGTGATGCATTTTTTTGATTCTTTCATCGGTTTTCTTCAACGATTTTCATTAAATAACGGGCGGCTTCCACATTGAATTTTAAGTAAGCGTCGAATAAGGGGGCGGGCACCCGATTCAGATTCAATTCCAGGTTAAAATCGCCGTCATAGCCGATCTCACCAAGGGCTTTGGCCAATTCCACCCAGGGGATATTGCCCATAAACAGGGAGGTGTGGGCATCGGTATTTCGGGCGTTATCGTGCAGATGAAGCATTTTCAGCCTGTCGCCCAATTGGCGGATTACCGTGGGTACGTCGTAGGTGATTCCGTGGAATTGATTGATATGGCAATGGCCCACGTCCAGGCAGAAGCAAACGTCGTAGCCTTCTGCCTTCAGTTGGTCGTGAATTTCAATGGCTTCTTCCATGGATTTTTTAGAGGTATTTTCAATGGCAATGCCCGTTTTGGTAACCCCGCTGTCCCGAAACAGTTTTTTGGCGTAATCCACCGTGCGGCTAATGACCAATTCAGGGTCGGTATCCACCTTGTTCAGGTGCATCACTGCCCAGCGGATGCCCAATTGCTCTGCCGCCGCCAGGGCACGGCAGGTTATTTCGTGGCAACGGATAAACTCGGCATCGTTATAGTCCACGAATTTATAGTGAAAAGGAAGGTGGCAGGTGTTCAGGGCAAGGCCAAGGCGGTCACAACGCTCTTTTAATTGGGCCACTTGCAGGGCGGGGTTTTCCCCGTCCAATAAGGAGTCGTGTTTTTCTCCTTGAAGAATCACTTTGCAAAGGTCCAGGTCCATGGCTTGAAAACCCGCTTTTGCAATCTGCTCCGCTTGGCTGATGTGGGCGCTGGCAGAAAGGTACATATGCAAATTCCTCCGATGTTTTTTGTCATTATAGCAAAAAACAAAGGTTCCGTCAACCTCATTGATTTTGGATTTTTTTGTGATATAATGAGATCAAGAAACAGCCCCGACTCCCTTGGATGGGGGAAGGGAATAAAAGGAGAACTTAAAATGAGCAAAAAATATTCTCACGTGATCGTGGTGGGGATCGACGGCGCAGGATCCTTCATTAAGGATGCCGTTACCCCCCATTTCGACCGTATTTTTGAAAATGGCGCAGTGACCTACGGCGCCCTGGCGTCCAACCCCTCCATCAGCGCAGAATGTTGGGGTTCCATGCTGTTGGGGGTGGGCCCCGAGGTGCACGGCCTTACCAACCGCATTGTGA
The DNA here is from genome assembly GCA_045659565.1 of Eubacteriales bacterium. Classification (GTDB taxonomy): domain Bacteria; phylum Bacillota; class Clostridia; order Oscillospirales; family QAKW01; genus QAKW01. Next base: position 1,675 of record JAZOXD010000307.1, read on the forward strand.
ACGAAACCCCGTATCCCACGGATTCTCCCTTCCCCTCTCTCTTTCGCAGGATCAAAGAGGTTTATCCCGATGCAGAACTGGGCTCCTATTGCGATTGGAACCCCATTACTTACGGGATTGTGGAAAATAACCTGGGGGTTTCCCACGATACCGCGCGGGATACAGCGTTGACCCCTGTGATCTGCGATTATGTTCGGGCCAAAAAACCGAATTTCCTGTTTATCCAGTTCGATAGCGTAGATGGCGCAGGCCATCGAAACGGCTACGGAACCCCCGCCCATCTGCAACGGATCGGCGAGGTGGATGAATTGGTGGGGGACGTTTATAATGCCGTGAAGGAAGCGGGGATGTTGGAAGATACCTTGTTTATGGTCATTGCCGACCACGGGGGCACACCCCTTAACGAAGAAGGAAAAGGCCGCCACGGCGGCTGGTCCGACGGAGAAAAATACGTCACCTTCGCCGCCGCAGGCAAGGGCGTTGCACGGGGTTCTGTGGGCGAAATGAATATCCGTGACCTGGCGGCCATCGTGCTGTATGCCTTTGACATCCCGACCCCCGAATTCAATGAAAAAGGCTGGACTTCTCAAGTGCCCGAAGGCGTCTTTTCCCACGTTACTCTTCCCGCTTATCGGGATATTTCCCACCTCACAGGCGCCGCTCCTCGGGTTTCCAAAGAGCCCCATACCTCGGAACTGATATAACAAAAAATGAACTCCCGATGGGAGTTCATTTTTTGTTATTTGATAAGATTTAAATGGCAATAGATCATATTATGATCGCTGGCGCCGTCGTGCGGGGTCACGTAACGGCCGTTTTTCATCTCGTCTTCTCTCCAAACGAATTTATCTTTGGTAACGATAATGTGGTCGATCACTTCAACATCGTTCCATTTCCCCCGATAACACTGGCTGCCGCCCGTATCATCGTCACCCCAAGAGAAGTTATAATATTTTTCAAAATCAAAATAGGCGGCGAATTCCGAAAAGGTTTCGTTGAAGTCCCCTACACAGATGGCGTATTCGTCCTTAGACATCCACTTTTCCTGAATTTCATTATATTGTTCCCGCCCTTTAGAGCCGTCTAAATGGCAGTTGTAGAAAACTACGGTGGTGCCGTCTACGTCGATCTCGTGACGACCGAAATTTCGAAATTCATACTCTTTATTCTGGGCTCTCGGATCTACCAGTTGGCTTTTTTTGATGGGGTATTTGCTCATCACCGCGTGGCCGTAAAGCATTTCTGTTCGGTCGGGGTTCCCTTTGACAGATTGATCCCCATCCAGAGCGATGGTGGCTTCGAAATAGTAATAAGGGAATCCTGCCTTTCCTGCCAGGATTTTAATCTGATTTTCAGGAACGCGCATCGTGTTAAGATCTACCTCCTGGAAGCCGACGATATCGGCTCCCGCCGCGTTGATCTGCTCCACGATCTGGTCGTAGGTTTTTCCGTGCATAGCGGTCTTGATATTATAGGTGACCACCGTCAACTTTTTGGCCTCGTCGTAAGCGGGCTTGCCGTTTTCCTCGCTATTTTCGGGCGCATCCTCTTCCTCGGGGGTGTTTTCTTCAACCTTGGGGTCTTCCTGCTTGGGTTCTTCTTCTTTCACGGGATCTTTTTGTTCGGGTGTTTCTTCCTTCACGGGCACTTTTTCTTCCGATTCCTCTTTCTGCACGGGTTCATCCTTCTGCTCGGGTTCATCCTCCTGCTCGGGTTCTTCCTCTTCGGTTTCATCCACGGGGGAATCGGGTTCGGGCTGCTCTGTTTCGTAATCGTCGCTCAAAGTGATTTGAGGTTTAGGTTTGCACCCCGCAAAACAGGTCAAAAGGAGGGATAATGCCATGAATAATGCGATTTTTTGCAAAAGGGAACGGGTCATTTTCAATACCTCACAAATCATAGATTAGCCTTTGACTTTTTTCCAAGTATAGCATAGCTGCGCGGGGATGTAAAGGAATTTGAACGAAATTCTGCAATCGGTGATCAACTGCCCCCGGCAGAAGAAAAATATTATGCAAAACGATTTCAAAACGGCAAAACTTGTGCTATAATAAACGCATCACGAATCAAAAGGAGAATGATTGGAATGTGCGAAAAGATTTTATGTAAGCCTGCCTATGACGAGACCAAGGAACTGGTCGTAGTCTCCTATAACATCAAGTGCGCGATGCACGGCAAAACCATTGACCAGGTTGCGGAGCAGATCAAGGCGGCCAATGCTGATATCGTCGGTTTTCAGGAAGTGGATCTCTTCTCCCGCCGCTCCGGCGAAGCTGTGGATCAGATCGCTGTTCTGGCCGAAAAGGCCGGTTTTCCTTATTATTGCTTCGAGCCGGTAATTTCTTTGAACAACACCCGCGAAAAATATCCCGAGGATGCCACCGCCAACCTCTACGGCCACGCCGTTATGAGCAAGTATCCCATTAAAAAAAGCGAGATCCTCTGGCCTGAGGCGCAGTCGCCCAAGGGCGAGCCAAGGAACTTTGGTCGACACGAGATCGAGGTGGACGGCACCACTCTGGCGGTGTATAACGGCCATCTGGACGGCCCCAAGGGTACTGACCAATATTTTGAGATTCAGAACCGCCATATGATCAAGGATGAATACGCCATCTGTCTGGGGGACTTCAATCGGCGCTATTCCGACCTTTGCGAGGGCTTCAATTTTGATCGCTTCTATAGCTTCGGCTATGGCGAACGGGGTGAGAACGTGATCGTTCGCACCTATCCCAGCGGCGTCCAGCGGATGTTGATCGACCATATCATCGTTACCAAGGATAAATTCGTCTGGAAGGATGGTGGCCTGGGCAACGGACTCTATCAAACCGACCACAACGGTGCCAGCGATCATCATATGATCTATTGCTATTTGAATATCGTCAAGTGATAAAAAAAACGGAAGATGCAAGGCATCTTCCGTTTTAACTTTTATGATTAGAGTGACAGCGTTTGGGTGTTCTGCCTCAAACACCGACCCTCTGAAACTGCGAAAGCAGTTACCCAACAATGACGTAGCCTGCGCACCGGGGGCGGGGGCCGTATTCTCCCCAGGTCAGGTCTTCGGGGTCGGCATTGTGAACAAGGGAACGGGCGATGGATTGGATATCCGTGAACTGTACGCCCTCTTTCGTCCGCATTTCCGAACTGTTCGCCACCAGGATTTTACCGTCCTCGGTGTATCCCACTGCCAACACGTAATGACCGGCCTTGGAAAAGGGATTTTCCGGAAAATCTTCGGAAGGATGGGACCAAAAAATAACCAGCTTTTCGGCTTGAAGCGCCTCTTCAATGCGGCGGGCCGCATCTTCCCGGGAGGGAACGCCGTAATATTCCGCCGGGATCCCATGGTGTCGAAGGATCTTGGTCACGCCCGCAACGGTTAAATAGTTTCTCTGGTTCTGATCCGGGTCCGGCTCTCCCCATAAGGAGCGGCAAAGGGTGAATTCTTCATGGGGATCGATTTTGATATTGTGCAGATTCAGCGCCATGGCGGTACAACAATGCCCGCATCCGTTTTTACGGATAAATTCCTGATATTCTCCCGTATCCCAACGACCCTGCCGCCAGACGGGCGTGCTTGCGCCCTTAAAGGAAACGATGGAGTAAACCAGATCGGTGCCGATGATCTGATGGGTTGCGTAATTCATTTGTTGGCTCCTTTCAATAGATCGAGGTTACATAAATAAGTATAGTATAATCCGGTTTGATTTTCAATACATTTCGGGATGTTTTTTAACGGTCAAACGATACGTTTGAAAAAGAATAATTGAATTTTCACAGTTCCTGTTGTATAATTTTTTTATGAATTAGTAAAGGAGAACGTATTATGGAAAACAAACCTGAAAGGATCCTTACTAACGGACTGACCCGTTTGGAGAACGTCAAACGATTGCAGTATTACACCCAGGGCCCCGTTGAACGCGAACTGGATTTCTGTGACTACACGTGGGATATTCCCTACGGCACGGAAAGTAGCCGCCAGTGTATTGATATCTACACACCCAAAGGCGTTAAGGGCCCTTTCCCCACCATCATTTACATCCACGGCGGTGGCTGGTTCACCGGTGATCGGCGGGATAAAGGCGTGGGCGGTCAGCTTTTCCTTGTGAAGCACGGTTTTGCCATCGTTTCCATGGGCTACCGACTGGCAGACGAGGCCGTTTACCCCGCCCCCATGGAAGATCTGGTCGCCGGTCTTGCCAAAGCCACAGAGGTGGCAGATCAATTCAATCTGGATATGAGCCGTCTCGGCATCGCCGGTGGCTCCGCAGGCACCCCCTTCGCCATGAAACTGGCTCTTCAGGATCCCCGGTTCAAGGCGGTTTGTCTCGGTTCCTCCGTTTTGGATTTTACCCGTCTTACCAAGCAACTGCAGGTTTTGGAACTGCCCCGTTCCGCCAACTTCGGATATCCCGAGCAAGATTGGTCCATAGAGGCGCTGATGCTGGGCGGGGCCATACAGTCAGTTCCTTCCAAAGCGAACGAGTTGTGCGCCCGGTTGCATATCACCCCCGATATGCCTCACTGCCTGCTGATCCACGGCACCAAGGATAAAACAACACCCTTCCTGCAGGTCGTGGAATTTGCCGAGGAGGCAACCAGAATCACCGGCGATCCCAACCGTGTCCAATTGCTTCTGTCACCCGGCGGCGGTCATAATCTGCAGCCCGAATTTACCCGGGCTCACCTTCCAGACCGTTTCGCTTTTATGAAGAAGCATCTGTGCGGAATCGAGAAAGAAGTAGTTCGGGAGCAGGTGGAAACCGGTTTCCATCTGTAAGCAAACAGATCAATAAAGATCCCCCCTTAAACCTCCGCCTACTGTTTATTTAGTAAGGGGAGGTTTAATGTTTCGGGGATAAAAAATTGCTTATCTTGGGAGGATAGGAGACGGGGCGTTCGTGTCGCCCCGGCGTTCTGCTTCAGTAAAAAAAGAAGGTAGACACAAGGTCTACCTTCTTTTCTTATGGTCGGAGTGAGGCGACGTAAGGGTTCTACCTGTCTCGATCATCGGTTGCATTTTGTAAGTAGTAATCAACTGCCCCTTTGCAACATCGGCATATCCTTCGCAATCCATCGGTTGCTCGGTATCTGCCGTGTTGCGGCAGCTGCTAACCTGCTCCCTGTATCCGCCCCCGGCGGCGGGCGCAGTCGCAACCCCAACCAAGGTGCTTCGCAACTTGGTTGGGGGGG
>JAZOXD010000308.1:0-2590 GCA_045659565.1 Eubacteriales bacterium
CTGCATCGGTACTGTTCAGGGTGATATGCACGATATCGGCAAAAACCTGGTGAAAATGATGATGGAAGGCAAGGGCCTGGAAGTTGTTGATCTGGGCACCGATGTTGCTCCCGAAACCTTTGTACAGACCGCTGTTGAGCAAAACTGTCAGGTGATCTGTTGCTCCGCTCTGCTCACCACCACCATGGATGTGATGGCCGATGTAGTGAAGGCTGCGGAGGCTGCCGGCATCCGCAATCAGGTGAAGATTATGATCGGCGGTGCCCCCATCAACGAAGATTTCGCCAATAAGATCGGCGCCGATTGTTACACTTCCGACGCCGCTTCCGCCGCTGACGCCGCTGTGGCTTTCTGCAAATAACAGGAACTAAAAAATGGAACTGACAAGTCGTGAACGTATCCTCCGCGCGTATCGTCGTCAGGAGATCGACCGTATTGCTATGGTTGATAAGCCCTGGAGAGGCACTCTGCGCCGCTGGTATCGGGAAGGCTTGCCTCAAGGGGTAGAATGGCAGGATTATTTTGGCTTTGATCGGGTGATCCAAATCCGTCCCGATAATTCTCCTCGCTTTGAAAAGCGGGTGTTGGAACAAACGGAGCGGTACCGAATTGAAACCACCCACTGGGGTCAGACCCGGCGGGTCTTCAACGAACTGGATTCCACGCCGGAGGTTTTAGAAAATTACTATGATACCCCGGAAAAATGGCAGGAAGCCAAGGCTAAAATGTTGGAATACCATGAAGATCGCATCCCCTGGGATTACCTGAAGGAAAACGCCCCCCTCTGGAAGGTCCGGGGCGATTTCCGCCAGCTGGTGCTTTGGTTCGGCTTCGACGTGGCCCATTCCTGTATGATCGGCACCGAAACCGTGCTGGTCGGGATGTACGAGGATCCCGATTGGTTCGAGGACGTCGTGGATACCTATCTGACCACCGCTTTGGATCTTGCCCAACGGATCCTGGATGCAGGCTATGAATTCGACGGTATTTTATGGTACGACGATATGGGCTATAAGGGAACCTCCTTCTTCTCTGCAGAGATGTACCGGGAGCTTCTGCAGCCTTACCATAAAAAGGCGGTGGAGTGGGCCCACGAGCGTGGGCTGGTGGCGGAGCTCCATTCCTGCGGTTATATCGAAAAACTGCTGCCGGATATCCTGGAGACCGGTGTGGATCTGCTGAACCCCCTGGAGGTCAAGGCCGGGATGGATCCTTCCCGCCTGAAGAATCTTTACGGGGATAAATTGGCCTTTCGCGGCGGTATCAACGCCCAGCTTTGGGATCAGATGGATCTGGTCAAGGCAGAGATGGAGCGGATCATCCCCGTGATGAAGGAAGGGGGCGGCTATATCTTCGCCTCCGACCATAGTATCCCCAACTCCGTCTCCTTTGCCAATATGACCGAGATCACCGCCCTGGCCAAAAAATTAGGCTGTTATTGAGGAAAGGAAAAACAATGAAATTAACAAATGACCAAATAATTATACGGGAACTGGCCAAGCAATATATGGAACTGGCCACTGACGAAAAACAACAAGACGCCAACAGGCGGTTCAAGGCCACCAACGACCTGAAGCTGGTGCGCCCGCCCGTCCTCATTGCCGAGATTCCATGGTATCAAATGAACATCGGGGATGAACTGACCTGCCGCTGTACGGATCCCCGTGCCCAAGTGGCGGAAATGCACCTGCGCAAGGGCATTTATCAGCGCAAGCATTTTCGTTCCGATCTGCTGATGGGGCCCTTTTATCGGATTCAAATGGCCTATGATTCCACCGGTATCGGCATTCATCGGGAAGAAGAAATCCGTCGTACCGACGATACCAACAGGATCGTATCTCATAGTTTTAAGGACGTGCTGGAGGAAGAGGGGAGCGAGAAACTGATCCAAATCCCCGAATTTACGGCCCGCCCTGACTTGGATGCGGAGAAAATGGCCTATTATACGGAATTGTTCGGAGATGCAATGCCCGTCAAACTGTGTGGGCACGGATATTTCTATGATGCACCCTGGGATAAAATTGCCGGTTTCCGGGGCTTGGAACCGATCCTTTATGATCTTTATGATCGTCCCGAGCATCTCCACGCCATTCGACAAAAGTTTTTAGAGGTTATGTTGGCCGAATTGGATTTTGTGGAGCAACATCTGCACATGGACCCCACAACCCCCAACCTGCATTGCACGCCCGCCGCCGTTTCCGGCCTGGCAGAGGACGGATTGAAGGCCACCTGGTACCGCACCATGGCCCAGGGCTTCGGGGATGTTTCGCCGGAGATGCATTGGGAATTCGACGTGGAATATGCGATGCAGATCGCTCCACGCTTTGCTTATACCTATTACGGCTGCTGTGAGCCTTTGGATCGCAAGCTGGAGGTGATCCAAAGGATCCCCAACCTGCGTAAGATCGGGGTATCGCCTTGGGCTAAGCAAGAGGTGATGGCGGAGCAGATGCGTGGCGATTATGTCTTTGCCCGCAAGCCGAATCCCGCCCACGTGGCCATTGAGACCGATCCCCGTGTGATCCGCGAAGAAACGGAAAAAACCGTTCAGCTTTGTCAAAAATACGGTTGCCCCGTGGAATTTGTGCTG
>JAZOXD010000309.1:0-1864 GCA_045659565.1 Eubacteriales bacterium
GACCGATATCACCCCCGTGAAGGAAAAGAAGAACTACTTTGTGGAAGAAATCGCTCACTTTGTTGATTGCGTGAACAACAACAAAACCCCCATCTCTCCTCTGGAAGACGCTCTGACCATGCAGAAGATGCTGGACGGTATCTACAGAAGCGCCGCAGAACACAAAGAAGTTACCATCGACTAATTTCATAGCAAACGGGACCGCATTGCGGTGCCGTTTTTGTCGTTTATTCTTGATTATCCGTTGAAGAAGTGTTATACTTTTCCCAAGAAAAGGAGTGATAGCCATGAAAAAAATTGTTTTGTTAGGTGATTCTATCCGTATGGGTTACGATAAATACGTAAAAGAAGCCTTTGAGGACGTGGCCGAGGTTTATTATCCTAAGGAAAATTGCCGCTTCAGCCAGTATTTTCTGCGGTTTCTGAAGGGTTGGAAAAAGGATTGGCCGGAGGATATCGATCTGGTCCATTGGAATGCGGGCCTTTGGGATCTTTTGGAAATTTATGATGACGGCCCCCTGACCCCCATTGAATTTTACGAATATAATATTGCCCGGATTGACCGGCAATTGCGCAAAATGTTCCCCAAGGCAAAATTTGTTTTTGCCACCAGCACCGGCGTGGATGAATCGGGCAACACCCTCGGCCATGTCCGGCTGAATTCCAACATCGAGGCCTATAACGCCGCCGCACTGCGGGCTTTGGCGGGCACCGATACGGTGATCAACGATCTTTATGCCCTGACCAAGGATGCCACCCCCGAATGGCGCAGCGACCGCACCCATTACTCCACACCCAAGGGATTAACTGAGATCGGCGGCCGGGTGATCGAAACCATCTGTCAGGAACTGGAGATTCAAAGCAAAGAAGTGGATCTTTTGAAGTTCCTGCCGGAAAAATACAGTAAGGAAAATATTGGCGTTTGATGATGAGCAAAACACGAAAAGCATCTTTATATATCATTTTGGCCTCGGTAATGTGGGGGACCTCGGGCTTGTTTGTAAACGCCTTGGCAAGTTTCGGGTTCAATTCCCTGCAGTTGATGACTGCCCGGGGCCTGATCTCCGCCGTAGCCATGGGGGCTTATGTATTTTTGAAGGATAAAAGCGCCTTCAAGACCAATTGGAAGGATCTTTTGATCTTTATCGCCATCGGTTTCTGCCTTTTTGGCACCGGCACTGCGTATTTTATCGCTATGCAGGTTACCTCGGTGTCCACGGCGGTGGTACTGATGTATACGGCCCCTATTTACGTGCTGATTTTCTCCGTGCTGTTCCTGGGCGAGAAATTATCCCTGCCCAAGGGCTTGGCGGTGGCGGGGATGCTGGCGGGTTGTTGCCTGGTTTCCGGCATCATCGGCGGGCTGAAGCTTAGCTGGTATGGCTTTTTGATGGGGATTCTTTCCGGCCTGGCCTATGGTGGCTATAATGTGTTAACCAAGATCGAAATGCGCCGGAAGATCAACCCCCTTTCTGTTACCTTTTATAGTTTTATTACCCTGACGGTGATCGCCTTGGCGTCCTCCGCCCCCGGTGAAATGCTCCGGCTGGCGGCCCAAAAGCCGCTGGCGACCGTTCCCCTGCTGTTGGGCATCGGGATCATCACCTTTGTGTTACCCTATTTCCTTTATACGCTGGGTCTGCGGGATCTGCCCGCAGGTACCGCTGCGGCCATGGGTATTATTGAGCCGATGGCGGCAACGTTATTCAGTGTTCTGATCTTGAAGGAAGAATTGACGCTGATCCCCTTTATAGGGATTTTGATGATTTTGGCCTCGGTCTTTTTGCTGAGCCGCAGCGAGGAATAAACCGATGCTGGACTATGAACATTGCACCCTCTGCCCCCGGCAATGCGGCGCCAACCG
>JAZOXD010000310.1:0-10552 GCA_045659565.1 Eubacteriales bacterium
TTGATAAAGAAGGTGATGTGATCGGTAACATTACCGCTCCTGATGGTACTATTATTTCCGAAGAGAAGACCGGATGTGTTCTGATCACCCCCGTGGCAGACGCCGAAACCTCCACCGAGATTCCTGCTGATGCAAAAGAAAATCTGCTGGAAGCTTATAAGGAAATTAAGGATGCCAAGAAGCTTTCTGAAGTATTTAAGGATCTGAAGGATGCTGATAAACTGGTGGTACGTGATCTTTTTGATATCACTCCTCTTTGCGAAGAAATCAAAAAATTGCCCTGCGATGGCAATGTGTTGGATCTGACCTTTAATCTGGGTGTTAAAAAGGATGTTGCCGTAACCGGTATGCTGTATGTTGACGGCAATTGGAAACAATTGAAGACGGAAAATAACGGCGACGGTACCATTACCGCTTATTTTGAAGAGTTGGGCGCTGTTGCTTTCTTGGTTCCTGTCAGCACCCATGGTGGTAGCCCTGATACCGGCGATGCTTCTCAACTGACCCTGTGGATCAGCCTGCTGGCCGTATCTTTGGTTCTGATGGTAGCTGTGTTGGTGGTTCTGCGCAAAAGAAGCGTTGAAAGATAAAAAATCCAACGAATAGGATGTGTGTGCAATGAGCAAGCGGCGAATGATAGCAAAGGCTGCATTGGTTGTCTTGGTTTTGGTTCTGGCGTTTATTGCGATTTATAGCATGATTCAGATCGTCACCACTCTCGTGGCACCCCGTTATGAGATTCCGGATGGGGAAGAATTTTCAAAAACTGTTGTATATAACGGTGTAGAGTATTTTCCTCGTCAGGATATTTCAACATTTTTGTTGGCCGGCATTGACCGGAGCGGAAAGGTTGAACCCAGTAATTCGTATAATAACAGCGGAGCAGCGGATATGCTGGCATTGCTGGTTTTTGACGACACAGACAAGACCTTCCGGGTTTTAATGCTGAATCGTGATACAATGCTCGAGGTCCCCGTGTTGGGTGTGAACGGTCAGCCTGCCGGCTCTGTTTACGGACAACTGGCTTTGGCCCATACCTATGGCACCGGAATGAGCGATAGCTGTGAGAATGTCAAATCGGCAATCGCTGAACTGCTGGGCTTCCGTGCGGTGGACTATTATATGTCCATGAATATGGACACCGTTTCGGTACTGGCCGATGCTGTCGGCGGGGTTCCCGTAACGGTGACAGACGATTTTTCTGCCGTTGACCCGCAACTGCCTATGGGTGAAGTTTTGCTCACCGGAAAGCAAGCGCTGACCTTTGTGCAAAGTCGCCGCGGAGTAGGGGATCAGCTGAATGTATCCCGTATGGAGCGTCATAAAACTTTTATGAATGGTTTTATGAAGGCGGTTGATCAAAAATTGGCCGAAAACGACAAGTTTTCCTTGGATGTTTACGAAAGTATCTCTGATTATATCGTTACAGACTGTTCTGTCAATACCTTCAGTTCTTTGTTGGAACGGTGTTCCGATTATGAACTGAAAGAGATCGTGTCTCCAGCAGGGGAAAATGTAAAGGGCGAGGAGTATATGGAGTTTAATGTGGACAAAACCGCATTAAAAGAACTGGTTCTCCGCCTGTTTTATAGTGAAAAAAAGTGAAAGTATAAAGCCTCCCGTCAAAGCGGGAGGCTTATCTGTCTTAATCATATGAGAATTTCGAAAAAGCAAGAAAAACTGTTATATTGGGTTCTGGTCTGTCTTTTTGCCATTGTTTTTCTAACTTCTGCCTTTATGATCATCCGTCATTTTACGGAAGCTGAAAAAAGCGCCGAAAGCTTTGAAAAACTTTCGGAAATGGTCGAAGCGCCGCAGAAGAAGGAGGAAGCTCCTCCAACTGCCGCAGAAACCTATGCTGCAGTTTTGGCACAAAACGAAGATTTTGTGGGTTGGTTGAAAATTGAGGGCACCAGGGTAGATTACCCGGTGGTGCAAACCCCGGATCAAAAGAATTATTATCTGCGCCGTGGCTTTGATAAAAAATATAGTTATTATGGCGTACCCTATGCGGCAGAATATTGCAAAATCGACACCTCGGATCATATTGTGATTTATGGTCATAATATGAATAACGGCAGTATGTTTTATGACCTGACCAAATATTCCAATCCCGCGTTCTATGAAGAAAACCGATATATCCGATTTGATACGATGAATGGTTTTGGAACCTATGAGGTAATCGCTGTTTTTAAAACGGTTGCCGGCGGAAAAGATGAATTTGAGTATTTTCGCTATGTGGATGGTACTAAAACCGCCTTTGATCAGTTTGTTTCGAAGTGTAAAGAACTTTCCCTTTATAGCATTAAGACCACTGCGGAGTACGGCGACCGCCTGATCACCCTTTCTACTTGTGAATATAGCCGTAAAAACGGCCGCTTTGTGGTGGTTGCAAAGAAAATTAAATAGAAAAAACGGGCTTTGGGCGACCTTTCTCAAGAAGAAATGGTTTTGAGAATATCTTTTCGACCAATGCCCGTTTTTCTATTTTTCAAAATCATTCCAGAATTGCAAAATGGCATTTTCATAACCGACTTTGTCCACCAGATAACTCATGCCGTGGTCCGCACCCGGAACAATCAGCATCCGTTTGGGGCCGGTACAAGCCTTATAATTTTCGAAGGTCATTCTGACGGGGACAAATCGATCGTCGCTCCCATGAATGAAAAGGACCGGTGTCCGACATTGCTTCAAGGCTTCCTGGCAGGAATAAGAATTAATATCAAGCTGTAATTTGCGGCGGCAAATACCGCCCGCCAATCGACCGTAAAGACCGTAAGGGAGATGCAGGTTTTCTTTTGCTACGTGGGCCCAGATCTCCCCGGGGGATGTGAAGCCGCAATCAGCAATAATACCCCGCACCTGTTCGGGAAACTCTTCGCCTGACGCCATCAAAATGGTGCTGGCTCCCATAGAAACACCGCCCAGATAAATGGGTAATTGACCGTCGGTCCGCTTCACGGCCCATTGGATCCAGCGCAGGCAGTCGTGTCGCTCTAAAAGACCAAAGCCAATATGATCTCCGCCGCTTTCTCCTTGCCCCCGTTGCTCTGCGTATAAAACAGCACACCGGTTTTGATACCAAAAAGGGGTGATGATTCCAAAATCCCGGTCCCATGATGATCGCCACCCGTGCATGGCGATAATAATCCTTTTCGGATTTTCCGGACAAAGCCAATGCCCCACTAATGGAGTGTTATCGTCTCCGCTGATCCGGACCCGTTCGGTGTCCCGATCGGTCAATTCTTTAGCCGCTTCCATTAATACTGTACCGATTTTTTTAAAGTCTGCATTTCCGGAAATCCGTTTCCGTTCTTTTTCTATTTTAGGCGGTGCTTCCCGGTCCATCGCCAAGGTGATCAACCGGTCGGCGCTGGCATGATAAGCTGCAAGTAAAGCTACGATCCCGGTAACAGAAGCCCCCAATACCATCTGTTTGATTTTTTTCTTCATCTTTTTTCCTGCCTTTTTCAATGGTTCAATATTATGATGACCGGGCGGAAAAATTGTATTCTATTTTTATAAATTCCCTTGTCTTTCCATCAAAATAATGATATGATAAATCCTAAAGGAGTTGATGACAATGAAAAGAAATCCTGCTGTTAATGTTATTGCGGCCATCCTTGCGGTATTGTTGAGTATTGCACTGGTTGTCACTGCTTTCGGTGCTGTTATTTTCCATATGCTCTCCTCCGCCACCAAGGCGAATCAATTGTCTGATTTTTTGGGCGAGATTGATTATTCCGCTTTTTTGCCAAATGGGGAAGAATTGTTCGATTCTATGGGTGATCTGCCTGTGAATAACCAGTTGGTGAACGAGATAATGGGAAGCGATGCGGTAAAGGAAGTGATCGACCAATATGCTCAAGGGTTCGATGCCGCACTTTCCGGCGAACCCGCAGAAGGACTTACAGTTGAAGGAATCCTTCAGATTGCTGACGAAAATATGGACGAACTTGTTGACATCATTCAGGAAAACGTGGAGCTGGAGATTGATGAACAGACCCTTCGAACGGAAATTTCCAAAGCAGTTAAAGAAAATGCGCCCGAATTACTGGAATCGTTGCCTGCCCCTCAAGCGATTTTAGAGGAAATGGATCCGCAGGTTACCGAAGCATTAAAGACTGTTTTTGATCCGATGATCGCTGTTACCTTGCTGATTGTATCTTTGGTGCTTGCTGCTTTGATTTATGCTTGCCGTTGGTATCGTTTCGGCGGCTTTATCTGGATTGGTGTTGATAGTGTGATTGTGTCTTTTTTGGTGGGGATTATAATGATTGCGCTCAATGGAGCAAAATCTCTGCTTTTGGGAATACTACCGTTGGATTTCAGCGTATTGAACGCTGCAACCGCTGTCTTGAATCGCTGCCTTCTGATCGATCTTTTGATTTTGATCGGTGCGGCTGTTCTGTTTATGGTTTTAGGCGTGGTATTAAAAAGAAAAACCGCTTCCAAATATGAGGCCCCCTCCGCCGAAGCCCATGTATAAAGAGGTACTTAAATGACTGTTTTTTTCTCGACCCTTAATCAAATGGCCTTTTTGCTGCTATTGATCCTGATTGGCTATCTGCTTTGCAAATTAAAAGCGGTTCCCGAAACCGGGGCCGGCATTCTTTCCCGCCTGGAAAATAATGTGTTTATCCCCGCTTTGGTGATGGGCACTTTTATCAAGAATTTCACCCTTCGGCGGTTGAATGTTGCCTGGCTATATTTCTTGGGCGGCTTCGCATTGGTGGCAATCAGTATCGTATTAGCTTTTTTGATTGCCCACCTTCTTTCTAAAGATGATTATACCCGTAAGATCTATATTTATGGCTTGGCTTTCCCTAATTTTGCTTTTATGGGCAATGCGGTGGTCAGTGCTTTGTTCCCGGAAGTGTTTATGGAGTATCTGATTTTTACACTGCCCTTCTGGATTATGATTTATCTTTGGGGTGTGCCCGCTCTGCTGATTCCGTCCGACCAAACAAAAAATACCTTAAAATCCCGTCTGAAATCTTTTTTAAACCCAATGTTTATCGCAATGATGGTGGGAATGGTGGTGGGGCTCATCAATCCGCCCTTGCCCGCTTTTCTGCAAACTTCCGTCGAAACATTAGGGAATTGTATGTCTCCTATAGCCATGCTGCTCACCGGCATGACCATTGCTAAAATCGATCTCAAGGCTACTTTTAAAAATCTTTCGATTTATGCTGTATCTCTGGTGCGGGTATTTCTGTTGCCGGCGATTGCGGTGGTGGTAATTTCTTTTCTGCCCCTTTCCAAAGGATTGGCAATTTGCTCCGTTTGCCTGATGGCAATGCCCTTGGGGCTCAATACCATTGTGATCCCCAGCGCCTATGGCCGGGATACCTCCGTTGCCGCAGGAATGGCCTTGATCAGCCATCTGCTTTCCTGCGTCAGCATTCCCTTGATCTTTGTTCTTTATGAATATTTGACATCATTTATTTAAAGAAAATAATAAACATACTAATCCTTGAAGGCGTAAGAGTGAACTATAAAGGCTGAGGTAAATGCACGGTCGCATTGCCTGGTGACAAATCCCGGCAGAATTAAAAATGGTGCGCTTAAAACTTCAAACTTTGCATGTTATGGTGTTGCAGTCGCCGCTGCATTTAAAGAACTTCAATTAAAAAAGCACCCCATCGGGGTGCTTTTTTAATCTTATTCTTTCCAAACGATCTTACCGTCGATCATGGTCAGGTATGCGTGGGCACCCACGACGGTCAGCGGATCAGCAGTCCAGATCACGATATCCGCATCCTTGCCCGCCTCCAGGCTTCCCACTCGATCGGCAATGCCCATATGGTTGGCAGGGTTGATGGTAATAGCTTTCCAGGCCTCCTCATAGGGTAATCCGGCTGTGGCGGCAAGGCCGGCAAAAAGGGTGATATGTTCCAAAGGTGTCACCGGTGCATCGGTGATGATGCTGACAGGCACACCTGCTTTATGTAAAATGCCTGCAGTGGCAAAGGTCTTGTTTTTCAACTCTACCTTGCTCTTACTGCCCCAGCTGGGGCCGATCAGGGCAGGGTAGCCCTCTTGCGCCAGCTCTTCTGCAATACAAGCCCCTTCGGTACAATGATCTAAGGTCAGATTTACGTCAAATTCTTTGGCGATCCGGATAGAGGTTAAAATATCGTCTGCGCGATGGGCGTGAGCCTTCAGGGGGATCTCCTTTTTGATGACCGGGATCATAGCCTCTAACTTGAGGTCAAAACTTGGGTTATTGCCTGCTTCCTTTTCGTCGGAATAGCGCTTTGCTTTATAAAGAAGATCCCGTAAAAGGGCAGCAGTAGCCATCCGGGTTACCGGTGCTTTGTTGCCGTTTTGACCGTAGGCACCCTTGGGGTTTTCACCAAAGGCGCATTTCATGGCTACCGGGTTCTTCACGATCATATCGTCCACCCGCTTGCCGGTCAGCTTAATGGCGGCAAAGGTACCGCCTACCACGTTGGCACTTCCCGGGCCGGTGCAGGCGGTGGTCACACCGCCCTCTAAGGCGTTGGATAAATATTCATCATTGGGGTTGATGCCGTCGATGGCACGGATGTGGGGAGTAACGGGATCGGATTTTTCGTTCACGTCCGTACCCTCCCAACGAACGGCCGCATTATTTACACCGACATGGCAATGGGCCTCCACACAGCCGGGGGTCACCAACCGCCCTTCGGCGTCAATGATCTCAGCTCCTTCGGGAGCTTCAATCTCTCCAATGGCAAGAATCTTGCCGTCTTCAATCAAAATTCCACCTTTTTTGTATTCTGGGCCTGCCATGGTTTTAATGTGTCCGTTTTTAATAAAGATCACTTGAAATCATCTCCTTTTGTTTATTATAACATACTGTACATGGATTTGTACTGTTTTTTTGACTTTTTTGTTTATTTTTTGTTTTTTTAGTATTATAATGGTATTAACAACTGAAGGGAGATAACCTTATGAAAGCTGTTGCTTACGATAAAATCGACTTAAGATGGCAAGGCCTTGCCAATAAAGCCGCCTTGTTTTTGCAGGAAAAGCAGGGCAAGGATGCGGTGATTTGGGCCAAATTTGTGGATGTGTTCCGCACCCGGACTGATGGTGAAAATAATGGCTGGCGGGGCGAATATTGGGGCAAAATGATGCGTGGTTCCGTGCTGGTGTATCAATATACCAAGGACGAGGAACTTTACAAGGTTTTAACCGAGACCGTCAAGGATTTGCTTACCGTTGCCGAAGGGGATGGTCGCGTTTCTTCCTTTACTCGGGAAACGGAATTTCGGGCTTGGGACCTTTGGTGCCGGAAATACGTGATTTTGGGTTGCGAATTTTATCTGGAGATCTGTAAGGACGAGGAACTGAAAAAAGAGATTCTTTCCTTCCTTTGCCGTTGCGCCGATTACGTGGTGGATCGCATCGGCGAAGGGGAAGGTAAGCTTTCGATTACCAAGGCATCCGGTTCCTGGTATGGTATCAATTCTTCCTCTATCCTGGAACCTATCGTTCGCCTTTATAATCTCACCAAAGAGCAACGCTACCTGGATTTTGCTACTTATATTGTGGAACATGGCGGCGCCGAAGGTATCGATATCTTTGAAAAAGCCTATGAAAATAAAGAACTGCCCTATCAGTATGGGGTCTCCAAGGCTTACGAGATGATCTCCTGCTTTGAGGGTCTTTTGGAATATTACTATGTCACCGGCATCGAAAAATATAAAACTGCTGTGATCAACTTCGGTAAAGCGGTGCTGGATTCGGAAATTTCCATCATCGGTTGCTGTGGTATCACCCACGAACTTTTTGACCATACCGTCAACCGCCAAACGGTGAACTACGAAGGGGTGAAGCAGGAAACCTGCGTTACCGTCACCTGGATGAAATTCTGCTCCAAACTGCTGGGTCTTACCGGGGATCCGGCTTTCGCCGATGAAATGGAGCGTTCCTTCTATAACGCATACTTGGGGTCTTTGAATGTGGAAGAAAAGGAATGTCCCTCTACGTATGAAAAATATGTGGTGGTGAATGGGTTTTCTCACGTGGTCAGCACATTCCTGGCGCTGGATAGCTATAGCCCCTTGATCCCCGGCAAGCGGGGCCAGAAGACTGGCGGAACCCAATTGCTGACCGATCATTCTTATTACGGTTGCTGTGCTTGTATCGGTGCCGCCGGCCTGGGGGTCTTTGCCCAAAATGCGGTGATGACCGATGGGGAAGGGCTGATCGTTCATTTCTTTGAAGAAGGCACCGCCGCCCTTACTTATAAGGGCGTTCAGGTGGAACTGAACTTCAAAACCCGATATCCTGCTAACGGCGCCCTTCAGATCACCGTAAAGACCGATGCTCCCATCGCCTTCAAACTTAAGGTGCGTAACCCTGCCTGGAATGGGGAAGGGGGCTACCTGGTCTATGAGCGGGTGTGGAACGAGGATATTTTGGAACTGAATTTCGATATGAGCCTGCAGATCCACCGCCCCCTGACCTGGGATCAGGATCTGATCTATACCGATCTCAGTGTTAAAACCAATGGCTACTATACCGGAGCCCCGGTTCACGTGAGCCATCAGGATTCCGAGGATCACTACGTGGCGGTCACCCGGGGCCCCTTGGTACTGGCCGCCGATAGTCGTACCGGCAAACCCGCCGATTCGGTTTTTGATTTTGAACCTAAGGGTGAATTGGTGGCGCCCGGCATCGCGCCCGGTGTGCCCAGTCTTTTGAAATTGGAATTCACCGATGTCAAGGGTGAAAAATTCTACCTGGTGGACTATGCTTCCGCCGGCCGTGATTGGGATACGGTGATTGCCGCTTGGTTGCCAACAAAATAATGAAATAAGTTTGCGAACGAAAAAAGGCAAATCTTGACGATTTGCCTTTTTTCTTATATAATGAACCAAAGAAAGAGAGGTGAGCGGAATGACGATGCGAGAATTGGCGAAGATTGCCAATGTTTCGGTTTCGACGGTATCCAAGGCTTTTAATGACGCCGAGGATGTCAGCGCCGAAACCAAGCGCTATATCTATGATATTGCCAAAAGCCATGGTTGCTTCGGTAAATATTATAAGGGTAAATTCAATAAAAAGATTATTGCAGTCATTTGTCCGGAACTCACCAGTGCCTTTTATAATGGCTATGTGGAGCGGTTGCAAAAAACTGCCGAAGAGCATAACGCCGTTTTGCTGATCTCCACCAATCGTTTCTCCGGCGAAAAGCAAGAGGAACTGATGGAATATTACGCCTCCTATCTGCGGGTAGACGGCATCTTCACCTTCGGTCTGGGCGGCCCTATCAAAAAAGGCTATGATTGCCCGGTGGTCAATCTGCTTTATACAGTGGATGCCTATTCCGATTCCATCTGTCAGGATCTGGAAACTCCGATACTGGAGGCTTTAAACCATCTGAAGTCGTTAGGACACCGCCGTATCGCTTTTATCGGAGAAAGCCTAACCCGTTCCAAGCAACAACTTTATGTGACGGGGATGAAAGCCATCGGCTTATCTCCCGAGCCGGTTATTGTTAAATCCCGCTTCGAACAAGCAGGGGAGGAAGGGGTTCATCAACTTTGGAAAGGCCACGAACCCCCAACGGCCTTACTTTGCGGCTATGATGATATCGCCTTTGGTGCCATCAAGGCGCTAAAACGTAAAGGTTTTTCTGTGCCGGAGGATGTGTCTGTCATTGGCATTGATAATGTGCGGGTGGCATCCTATATGTCAGCCGGCCTCACCTCTATTGATAGCTGCCCGGACAAGGTTTGTGTTGCTGCTTGGGAACTGATGGATAAAAAGCAGGAAAACCGCTTTTTCAGCCTTCCCCAATGCAAAATGATCCCCGGTCGGCTGATCCTGCGTGAAACCACCGGTCCGGTAAAAAAATAAGAGGTTTTGAACCAATGTTCAAAACCTCTTTTCTTATGCGTCAAACAATTTATTGCCCGCAAACCGGGGATCGGTGGTCACATTCATCCGCATCTTCCGCAGGATAGATTCATCTCCGGAATTGAGGATGTGGGTGGAATGGAGCTCGCACCCCTTCAGTTTGGGTAATTGCTCCACTGCCCGCTTGGCAACGGGATCAGTTACGGCGCAGATATAAAGGGCAGAAAGCACATCGTCCGCCTTCAAAACGCTGTTGCTGCTGGAACTGCCGCCTAAAAGTTCGTTTTTCAAAGAAAGCAAGGGCTCCAAAACGGCGGGGCTCATCAAAAGGGTGGATTTTGGAATATCTGCCATCACCTTGATGCTGTTCAGCAAAGCACCGCTGCAGGCACTCATCAGCTTGGAAGCCTTGCCGGTAATAATCCGTCCGTCAGGCATCTCAATGGCCGCCGCAGGAACGTTCCCACAAACAGCGCTTTTTCGCCGGGCAGGTAAAACCGTTGGCCGATCTTCCTCTTTCAAGGAAAGATGTTCCATAATGTTCCGTAACTTTTCAACGGTCTCGGGCTTTTCAATGCCCTGCTTCAGATCCGAAAGCCCACGGAAATAGCGGCGCAGAACCTCTTGCTTACAAGCCTCTCTGCAGGCCTCATCATCAAAGATGGCGTAGCCTGCCATATTCACGCCCATATCGGTG
>JAZOXD010000311.1:0-7128 GCA_045659565.1 Eubacteriales bacterium
ATCGGCGGCGGTACTTCTGAAGTAGCCGTAATCTCTCTGGGCGGGATCGTCAGCTCCCGTTCTGTTCGGGTGGCAGGGGATTCCTTTGATGCAGCCATCGTTGCTTATGTAAAGAAGACCTTTAATCTGCTGATCGGCGACCGCACTGCTGAAGAAATCAAATTCGAAATCGGCTCCGCTTACCCGGTAGAAGACGAAAAAGTAATGAGCGTACGGGGCCGGGACCTGATCAGCGGTTTGCCCAAAAATGTGGATATTTCCGCCTCCCATATCCGGGAAGCTCTTCAGGAATCCATCCAGGTGGTGATCGACGCCATCAAACAGACTCTGGAAGATACGCCTCCTGAACTGGCGGCAGATATCATCGACCACGGGATCACTTTGACCGGTGGCGGTGCTTTGCTGCGGGGGTTGGATATCCTGATCAATAAAGAAACCGGTATGCCCGTTCATATTGCAGAAAATCCCTTGGATTGCGTGGCGCTGGGCACCGGCAAGAGTTTGGAAAATCCTGTTCTTTGGGCTAGCCTTACCCGATAATGAGAGAGTTTTTTCGTTCAAAAATATTTATCGTTCTGTGCATCGTGGCGCTCCTTTTGATGGGGATGGCGGTGATGGACACGGCTGCCCACGGCAAAATGACCTTTTTTGAAAACATTGCCGGCACCCTGATCACACCGTTGCAGAACTTCTGCACCACCGTGATCCGCTACGGGGGCAACCTGGTGGAGGCCTACACCCAATACGATTCTCTGAAGGAAGAGAACGAAAAGCTGAAAAGCGAGCTGCCGGTGCCGGCCAGCTGATTCGGGATGCAGAGGAAGCGGTAAATGAGAATAAAAGCCTGAAGGCAATGCTGGGCATTGCCGAAGCCAATGCGGATTTCGAATTTACCCCCTGCCTGGTGGTGGGCAACGACCGAAATGGCTATTCCCATACCCTTACGTTGAATAAAGGCACTGCCGATGGCCTGGAGTATAAAGATCTGGTGATGACTGCCGATGGCGTGGTGGGCTATATCAACGAAGTGGGCCTGACTTGGAGCAAGGCGGTTACGGTGTTGGATTCCTCCTGCGAAATCGGCGCCATTGTGACCCGCACCCAGGATGTGGGTGTGCTGGATTGGGATTATTCCCTGTCAGAGGAGGGGCTTTTGAAACTGGCTTACCTCAATACCGAGGTGGTTTTGAACAACGGGGATGCCGTTGAAACCAGCGGTGTGGGCGGTGTATTCCCCAAGGGGATCCTGTTGGGCCGGGTACGGGAACTGAAAAGCGAAAGCCACGGGATCTCTCAGTATGCGGTGTTGGAGCCTGCAGTGGATGTGAATGAGGTCAGCACGGTTTTTGTTATCACCAATTTTGAAAGTGAGAACTGATGTTTAGCAACCCTCGGAGTTATTGGAAAATTCTTTTATACGTAATCTTGACGCTGGTATGCTTTCTGTTGCAAAGCGTACCGGCTTTCGGCGTGCGCTTTTTGGGGTGTGCGCCTTCTCTTTTACTGTTGCTGACTCTGGGGATCTCCTTTTTTGAGCCTCCTTTTCCGGCGGCTGTATTCGGGCTGATCGCCGGCCTGCTTTCCCAATTGATGACCGCTACGGTGGTGGGCTTTGATGCGATCTTTTTTATGTTTACGGCATTTTTTCTTTCCATTGCGCTGGAAGTTTTTTTGCAACGGAAGTTTTTTGTCTACTTTTTGGTGGGACTGATCCTTCTGGCAGGTTATTTGCTGCTGCGGTATGCCTTTGCCTGTCTGGTAGCACCCAGTCTGGCCTTTTCTGTGGCGTTGGTAAAACGGATTCTGCCCACCTTCTTTTTTACGGGGCTTTTTGCCCTGCCGATCTATGGTGTGCTTTATCGCTTTGATCGCAAATTCAACGAAAAGGAGGATCTGGTATGACCCTTAAAAACGGCAAATTTCGCTATGCCCTGATCATTGGCATCGTTTGCCTGGTATTTGTCAGTTATATCTTCACCATGATCCGCCTTCAGCTGGTGGACGGGGAATATTATAAAGAACAATCCACCCAAAAGATCTATTCCACCGAATCCATCACTGCTTCCCGGGGGAGCATTTATGATTGCAACGGTGTGAGCCTGGTGACCAATACCACCGGCTACTGTATCAAATTCACCCGGGCACTGATGCCCAAAAATCAGCAGAACGAGATCATTCTGAAACTGGTTCGGCTGATGCAGGAAAACGAAACGGAATATTACGATGAACTGCCCCTTAGCCCGACCGAGCCCATCAACTATTCGTTGCCGGTCAGCGAAAAGGAAGTGCAGGATCTTTTGGAAAAACTCAAACTGAGCAAAACTGCCGCCCCGGCCGAAGCCTTGGCGGCTTTAGTTAAAAAATACGATCTGGAAGACTACACTGCGGAAGAACAGCGGCTGATCGCCGGTGTACGCTATGAAATGGATCGGGCCTCCTTCTCCCTTTCCACCCCCTATGAATTCGCCGGGGATGTGGATGTGGACCTGGTGGCGGATGTAAAGCAACGGGCAGATGAGTTTCCGGGTGTGGATGTTGATACCAAGCCCAAGCGCTATTACACCGATCCTTCCATCGCCCCCCATTTATTGGGTTATGTGGATAAGATCTGGGCCGAGGAATGGAACGACGAAATGGCTGCTGCCGGCTATAAAATGGCAGATTCCATCGGCAAGGCCGGCATCGAAAAGGCTATGGAGGATGTGCTGAAGGGCAAGGACGGCACCCGGGTCATTGAGCGGGATTCCAGCGGTAAGGTGTTGAATGTGACCGTTCTGGAAGAGGCGGAAAGTGGCAGCAATGTGGTGTTGACCATCGATTCCAAACTGCAAAAGGTGTTGCAGGATTCTTTGAAAAACTGTATTGATACCATTGTCCGGCGGTCCGGCGAGCCGGGCCGGGGCGGGCACGATGCCAATGCCGGTGCAGCGGTGGTTGTTGACGTAAACAGCGGGGCTATTCTTGCCAGCGCCAGCTATCCCACCTATACGATGGATGAATTTCAGAACGATTATTCCCGGCTGGCGGCCGATGAATTGACGCCTTTGTTTAACCGGGCCTTTATGGGCACCTATGCCCCCGGTTCCACCTTTAAGATGGCCACCGGTATTGCCGCCTTGGAGGAAAATGCGGTGGGGCTTTATGAACGGATCCGGGATACGGGTGTTTACTATAAGTACGAGGGCTATAGCCCCCGTTGCTGGTATTATTCCGATTACGGAGTGGGTCACGGCCTGCAGGATATTGTGGCGGCTCTTAAAAATTCCTGTAACTATTATTTTTATGAATCCGCCGACCGGATGGGTATCGATACCTTGAACCGCTATTGCAAAAAATTGGGGCTTGGTATCCGCACCGGTGTGGAAATCAGCGAAGCTGCCGGGATCCTGGCCGGTAAGGAATATCGCCAGGCCATTGATGAATATTGGTATCCCGGCGATACCCTTCAGGCGGCTATCGGCCAATCGGATAACCTGTTCACCCCCCTGCAGTTGGCCAACTATGTGGCCACCATCGTTAATGGCGGCACCCGTTATCGCACCCATCTGGTAAAGGGGGTTTATGATGCGTCCAGCGGCCATTGCCTGAGAGAGGAAGAGATCCGGGTGGAGGATAACCTGGAGATGAAGGAAGAAAATTATCAGGCTATTATGGACGGCATGGTGGCCTGCGCCACCAGCGGCACCGCCGCCGGGGTGTTCGGCGCTTATTACGAGATTACCGCCGGCGCCAAAACCGGAACGGCTTCGGTGCCCAGCGGCACCGCCAACGGCAACTTTGTGGCCTTTGCCCCGGTGGAGGATCCTCAACTGGCCGTTTGCGTCATCGTGGAGCATGGCGCCCACGGTAACTATACCGGCTCGGTGGCCCGGGATGTGTTTGATGCGTATTTTGCCGATGTAACGGTATCGGATGAATTGACCCAAGAAGGGGTATTGCTCCCTTTGGAGAAAAAGGAGAAAGAGAATCAATGATCAAGCAAATTTTATTTGATTGCGGCGGCGTATTTGTGGAACTGAAGTTCCGGGAGATGATGAAGGAACTTTCCGGCAGCGATGCGGTGGCCGATTATTTTGTGAATAACATCTGGACCGCCGGTTCCCCTTGGCTTCTTTACGATAAGGGCGAGCTGAACTCCCAAGAGGTGGTTGTGGAGCTGAAAAAGTTTTTGCCGGAAGAATATTGCGGATATCTAGATGCTTTTATGGAGCACTGGCTGGATGCTTTACCGGAAATGGCGGGGATGGAAGAGATTGTGGATGAATTGCAGGCCAAGGGCTATGGCTGTTACCTGCTTTCCAACTTTGCCGAACGCTTTGAAGAGATGCCCGCCAAGATCCCCGTTTTGCGCAAACTGGACGGTATGGTGATTTCTTATCAGATCCATATGCTCAAGCCTGACCCGGCCATATTTACTTATACCGCTGAAAAATTGGGCTTCTTGCCGGAGGAAACTCTGTTCGTGGACGATGGAGCCATGAATGTAGAGGGATGCGAAAAAGCGGGGATGCAGGGCTACTTATTCACCACTCCCGCAGCCTTTAAGGCAACCCTGCAGGAGCGGGGTATTCTTTGAGAGGAAGTTTTAAACCCATGATGATATCAACAAAAGGCCGTTATGCCCTTCGGGTAATGATGGACCTGGCCGACCACGTGGCCGATGGCTATATTTCCTTAAAGGAGATCAGTGTCCGCCAGGGGGTTTCAATGAAATATCTGGAAATGATTGTTTCCTTATTAAATAAAGGGGGAGTGGTCAAAAGCCTGCGGGGCCCCTTTGGGGGCTATTGCCTGGCTCGTCCCGCCAGCGAGATTTCTGTTCATGAGATTTTTCGCCTCACCGAAGGAAATCTGGCACCGGTGGCCTGCCTGAAAAACGAGCCCTGCGATAAGGCGGAGCATTGCCGCACTTTGCCCCTTTGGGAAAACCTGGATACGGTAATCAACGATTATCTTTCCGGGGTTTCGGTGCAGGATCTGATCAGCGGGAATATCAAGAAA
Organism: Eubacteriales bacterium; assembly: GCA_045659565.1. Classification (GTDB taxonomy): domain Bacteria; phylum Bacillota; class Clostridia; order Oscillospirales; family QAKW01; genus QAKW01. The sequence goes on from JAZOXD010000311.1 coordinate 5,002, forward strand.
TTGCCCAAAACCCGTTGACAAGCCTGAAAAGGGATGCTATAATCGAAACAAGATAGCGTACTCTTAAGGAAAGAGAGAACATTCCGATGAAGCAATATCCCGTTGCTATGATGGATATGATGCGCATGTGCAGCATGTGCAACATTTCCTGCGCCCATATTGCCGGATAACTTTCCTTTTTGAAAACTGCGAACAAAGCGGAAAGCCGGTAGGGCTTTCCGCTTTTTTTAAATTTGGTTAGGAGTGATTATTTGATCGTTTTAAAAGAGGTTTCCAAAACCTTTGAGACCCGTTCTGCTAAGGTAGAGGCGGTGAACCGCATCGATCTGACGGTGAAAAAGGGCGAGATTTTTGGCATCATCGGCCTTTCCGGTGCCGGCAAGAGCACCCTGGTGCGGTGCATCAACCTGTTGGAACAGCCCACCGAGGGTGAGGTTTGGTTCGACGGTGTGAATTTAGGCAGTCTGAAGCCTGCCGAATTAAGAGAAAAACGGCGGCAGATCTCTATGATCTTCCAAGGTTTTCATCTTTTGCAGCAACGAACGGTTTTAAAGAATGTTTGCTTCCCCCTGGAAATTGCCGGGGTACCCAAAAAGGAAGCCGAAGAAAAAGCCAAAGCTTTGTTGGAACGGGTGGGCATTGCCGATAAGGCCAAGGCCTATCCCTCCCAGCTTTCCGGCGGTCAGCAGCAACGGGTGGCCATCGCCCGGGCGCTGGCCACTGATCCCAAAGTCCTTCTTTGTGATGAAGCCACCAGCGCTCTGGATCCCACCACCACCCGCTCCATCCTGGAACTGTTGCAGGATATCAACCGGGAACTGGGGGTCACTATCGTGATCATCACCCACGAAATGCGGGTGATCCAGCAGATCTGCCATAAAGTTGCGGTGATGGAACAGGGACGAATCGTGGAGCAAGGTCCGGTAAAGGAAATTTTTGCCGCTCCCCAATCGAAAATGGCCAGAGCCCTGTTGCTCTTGGATGAAGGAGGGCAGGAAGAATGAATCAATTGATGGAAAATCTGCCCCTGTTCGGCGAGGGCCTGGGAATCACCCTCTATCTGGTTTTCGCCTGCACCCTGATGGCCTATCTCATCGGCCTGCCCCTGGGCGTGATCCTTTATATTACCGGTCCCAAGGGCATCACCCCCAATCGCCCCATTCATCAGGTGCTGGGCGTGATTGTGAATATCTTCCGTTCCATTCCCTTTATGATCCTTTTGGTGATGGTCTTGCCCCTTACCAAGCTGATCGTGGGCACCAAGGTTGGTGACACCGCCTTTTTAGTGCCTTTGGTATTAGCAGCGGCGCCCTTTGTGGCCCGGATGGCGGAATCCTCCCTGCAGGAGGTGGATGCCGGGGTCATCGAGGCGGCCCAATCCATGGGTGCCAGCCCCTTGCAAATCATTTGGAAGGTCTTGCTCCCCGAGTCGGGCCCCGCTTTGCTGGTGGGCGGAATCATCACCCTGACCACGGTTCTGGGCTATACCCCCTTGGCCACCTTGGTGGGGGGTGGAGGTCTGGGCGCCATTGCGGTGCAATACGGTCTTTATCGGTATAATTCAACCATTATGTATGCGGCATCTATATTGCTGGTAATCCTGGTGCAAATTTTGCAGGAATGCGGAATGCGCCTGGCCAAGCGTTTAGATAAAAGAACAAAATAAAAAGGAGGAACTTCAAAATGAAAAGAATTGTTTCTGTATTCCTGATCCTGGCAACTCTGCTCACCCTGCTGTCCGGTTGCGGCAAAAAGGACGAAAACACCATTGTGGTTGGCGCCAGTGCCACCCCCCATGCCGAAATTTTAGAAGAGGTAAAGGCGGCAATGGCCGAAAAAGGCTACAAGCTGGAGATCAAGGTTTATGATGACTACATCCTGCCCAACACCGCCACCGAGGATGGAGATCTGGATGCCAACTATTTCCAGCATGGTCCCTATCTGCAATCCTTCAATGCTGAAAACGGCACCCACCTGATCAGCGTTGGCGCTTTGCATTATGAGCCCTATGGCATTTATGCCGGAACTGCCAAAACCTTGGCCGATCTGAAGGATGGAGATGTGATTGCCGTTCCCAACGATCCCACCAACGAGGCTCGGGCACTGCAGCTGCTGGCCGCCCAGGGG
>JAZOXD010000312.1:0-18632 GCA_045659565.1 Eubacteriales bacterium
TGGACGGGGTTGATGCCCTGCACTTTTTATCCAAGCGCATTGCCAAAGCCGCAAAAAACGCCTGGGATAACCTGGAAGAAGGCGCCTTTACCAACGCCTTCGGTCGGGCGGTGGTGGGCTTCTGCCGTCGGGTTTGCTACAACGACGGAAGCGCCCAGATGTGGGGGGATACCAACACCGCCACCTTCACCCATCTGGAAGGCGGCAACGATTCGGGGATCGAACTGCTTTACGTTTACGGCGCCAACAAAAAGTTAAAGGGCATTGTGGCCAACATTGCCTGCCCCAGCCAGATTCTGGAGCATCGCAGTTTTATCTCTGCCGACTATTGGGGCGAGGTGCGGAAAAACCTGCGGGAAGCATTGGGCGAGGAACTGTTCCTGTTGCCCATGTGCGGCGCAGGGGGGGATCAATGCCCCCGTGACCTGGTGCGCTGGGTACAGCCCGAAACCCCCATCAACGACCCCAACATCAAGCGCCCCGACGTGATCGATCGGGTGGCAGACCCCTCGATGTTCGATCTCAACGGGTGCCGCAAAGTGGGCAAACGGATCACCCACGAAATTTTAGACGTGTTGGAAGAATTGGGCGAACCCCAAACCGAAGCCGTTTTTGAACATCGGACGCTGAAACTGGATCTGCCCTTGCGGAAGGCCACCATCGCCCAATACAACGAAGCCGTGCGGGAACTGGAATACTACGTGCAGAAGAACAGCGACAAGGAAGTCTTCAACTATGAAGACAACGCCGCTATGTATATTTATGCCGGTACCATCGGTCGTTATCGGGAACAGCAACACAAAGAAACCGAGCCCGTGGAGGTGCATATCATCCGTTTGGGGGATATTGCCATTGCCACCAACCCCTTTGAACTGTTCCTGGATTACGGCAACCGAATGAAGGCCCGTGCCCGCGCCAAACAGACCTTTATTATGCAGTTGACCGGGGGCGCCCAAGGGTATCTGCCCACGGAAAAGGCCGAAAAAGGCGGCCATTACAGCGCCTATATCACCAGCGGCCGCTTCGACCACGAAGGCGGCGACCTTTTGACCCGCAAGACCATTACCGAAATCAACGATCTTTTTAAAGGAGAATAAAAAATGAGAGCAGCATTCGTAGGCTTCGGCGAGGTCAACACTCCTGCCGAAATTATTTTGAAAAAATGTAAGGATGCCGAAGCGGGCCTGAAGGCCGAAGGCCTGGACCTGTTAAGCGTTTATCCCGTTACCGACGATTACGAAGAAAAAGATATTAAAAAAGCCATCGCCGCTTTGGAAAATCAGAGTTTTGACGTTCTGATCCTTTGCATCGCAGGGTGGATCCCCACCCACGCCGTGGTGAAGGTAACAGAGCACTTCCGCCACAAGCCCATGGTGCTTTGGGGCCTTTGCGGCTGGATGGAAGAAGGTCGGCTGGTGACCACCGCCGACCAGGCGGGCACCACCGCTATCCGCAAAACGTTCTATGATCTGGGCTACGACTTTAAGTATATCTATGACATCATCGGTCTGCCCTCCAAAACCAAGGCTGTTTACAACTACGCCGTTGCCGCAGGGGCCGCCGCCAGACTGCGCCACGCCAGAGGCGGTATGGCAGGGTATCGGGATATGAACCTTTACGGCACCCTTTATGACGGCGGTTCCCTGAAGCGGGAGATCGGCCCCGAGATCGAAACCTTTGAAATGCTGGAAATTCAGCAACGCTATGAAAAACTGGATCCCGCCGAGGTGCAAAAGGTCATCGACGGCCCCATGGCCAAATGGAACTTCCTGAAGCCCGCCGATCCCGAAGGGTTGAAAAAGGCCGCAGGCTACTATTTAGCCATCAAATCCATCTGCGACGAGCGGGGCTATGAAGCCATTTCCCTGAAGGACGTGGACGGGATGAAGAAACTGTTGGGCTTCCCCCCCCCCCCCACTCTCATGCTTCTTTCCGACGAAGCCAAGCTTTGCACCACCCCGGAAAACGATTCCTTGGGCAACATTACCCAGTTGATGGTGAAATACCTCACGGGGCAATGCGCCTTCTATCTGGAATTTTATGAATTCTTCACCGACCGTGTTCTGGCAGGGGTACCCGATTACGTACCCGCAGAGGTTGTGGACGGCGGTGTAACTGTAATGCCCGCCGCTTTCGGCGAACTTTCCGAAGGGATTCTGAACGTCAGCAAGGTAAAGCCCGGCCAGGTGACCATGTGCCGCCTGACCTGCATCGACGGCCAGTATTATATGCATATGGTGGTGGGCGAGGGCATCACCCCCCGCAAGTGGGAAGAAGCCGGCTGGACCCAGCCCGCACCCCAGCTTCCCGGCCTGGAAATCCTTCTGGACGACGTGGAAGACTTTGCCCAGAAGGTGATGTGCCAACACTATATCATTTCCTACGGCGACAACCGGGAACGGATGCAAAACCTTTGCGATATCCTGGGCATTCAGGTGATCTGAAGCAAATAAAATACGGCTCTTTCGAGCCGTTTTTTTATTCGTAGATCCGCACTTCAAAAACCCGGGCCTCCGGTGCGCCCCAGGTTTGCAAAAATTCGATCTTTATTGTATCACACTCCGCACAAAGATTCTTCAACCGAACCAGACGTTGATGGTTTTCGTTCACCTGCAGTTGATCCACCTTTTTCCGTCCAGAAGAAATTTCACGGTAAAATCTTTAACCAGTTCCTTAGGAACCCCCACCACTTGCTGTTTTTGCCGAGTAGAAGAAAGGGTGATCTTCTTTTCAATTCCAAATTCGGAATCCAGCACCAATTGAATTTCCCGTACGTTTGCTTTTTTATTCAGATCAAAACAGACCCACTGGGGAGCCTCTTCCCCCAAAGGCAAAGAGCGCCATGCATTGGTTTGGCCATCAATGGCACGGGTGATCCCGCTTTGAAGATTTTCGGCAGGATATTTTGCTTGCGCACCGGATGTGGTGACAGAAGCACTTCGGGCAAGATCTGCCTCCTCCCGAAGGATCAACCCGGGCAGATAGCAATCACCCCGCAAAAGTTGTTGTTGCAAGGCTATGATATTGACTTCACAAACGTTCTGCTTTTTGGCTTGAACCAGCATTGCCGCCGCTGTTCCGATGGCTTGCCCGCCGATGGAGCAAGTACCCATCACCCGAATAGCAGACATAGCAAGCTTGCTTGCGCCCATACAACGGCCGCCCACAAAGAGGTTGCGGAAGCCTTTTACACAATAGCAACGGTAGGGAATATCAAAAGAGCCCTCCACCGGATAGATAAACGACGGCTTTTCATCATAAGCAAAAAGGTTACTGTGTACGTCGATATCCCAACCACCGTATGCCACTTTATCCGCATACCTCCGATTGCCGAGAATATCATTTTCCGTCAGCATATAATCGCACTCAATCCGACGGCTTTCCCGGGTACCGGGCAGCATTCCGACCCACGTCAGTTCATAATTTTCCGCCCCGTGCTCGCCGCCGTTTTTAATGTGATCCCACACCCCGTAGATCGCGGCAACCAGCTGATCCCGGATATCTTCATATTCTTCGATTATATCCGCCTTTTCCCCGCAGATTTCGATCCACCAATAGCCGTAGTCCGGGGCATAGCCGCTAAACATCACCCGCAGTTCTTCGGGGGTGACGTTTTTGGCAATATCGGGGGAAATTTCCGGCGAATGCTTGCGATATTTCAGTTGTTCTTCGGTGAAATGAATAATTTCCACCGGCGGTGAAATTACCCGGGAATCTTTTTCCCACGTGGGGGCAGATGCGGAAGCGATCATTCAGCAGTATAATGGAGATATCTCTTTTATCTCCTGCCACGGGCTTACCGAGGACGGCATCATTACCGATACATCCATTCCCGGCAATTCGATCCGCCGTATTATGATCCGCAATTCCAAAAAGAGTTATCTCCTGTGCGATCGGAGCAAAATCGGCAAGAAATATTTACACACTCTTTGCAATGCCGATGAACTGGATGGTGTGATAACCGATTAAAAAAGAGTTCTTTCGATGTAATAGCAAAAAAGTTGTCACGGGGATCATCCCGTGACAACTTTTTTATTGATTCAATGCGTCCACATAGTCGGAGGAACGGGCGGTGAGTTCCGCCCAGGCGGGGAAGAAGCCGCATTTTACGGCGTTGCCCACCGATTTGATATTGCACCAGGCGGCGCAATAAAAGGGCACCTTGCCCAGTTTTAAAATCTCAATGGCTAAGCGGGAAGTTAAAGACGAAGCCACGCCTTGCCGCCGATATTCGGGTAAAACGTCTACGCCGATCTGATACATTTCCGCACAGTCCGCGGAGCAACCTGCCAGGCCAATGAGCTTTTCGCCGTGGTAAGCTCCCACCCCCATTACGTCCAGTTCCCTGCGCTTTTCGCAAAGAGCGTTGCTCCATTCCGGCAGATATAGTTCTGCAAAATCTTCCTGATGCAAAACCCGCAGTTCATAGGGGCACGGCAGTTCCTTCAAACGGGAAAGCTCCGGCAGAAAATATTCCGCCATATAGCAAATTTTCAGTCCAAAGGGCTCCAGGATCGCCTCCAAAGCGTGGAGATGGGGTGTTTCAAAGCAATGCTCCGGGGGATATTTTTGCAAAAACGCCCGAATGGGTTCTTGCAGATCTTTCCCACTTTGAGCCACAATATTATTGCCGTAGGATACCATATCACAGGCAAGGGGCAGGGGCAAATATTTTCGGGCCCGCTCATTTTTGACTGAAAGAGTAACCACCGGCACGGTCTTTAAAAAATCCTCCGGCCTGCAATTGCAATCGTCGGCTGATTGGCGTAAAGCAATTTCAAAGATCTTTTTTTGCGTCATTTTAAATTCCATTTTGTATATTTTTACATCCGTTATACAATTAGGATTCAATAACCCACTTACCGCAAAGGTGGTCGGGGGTCATCACCAGCAGCAGGGTGCCCTTTAAAAAGCGGCGGAGTTCATCCTGAATATATTCCTCGTCTTGGGTAAATTTATGGCTGAGGCGGGTGGTATATTCCACAATGGTGTCCTCATCATCGCAGATTTCGATCTTGCCGAAGGCGATCACGCTTTTGAACTTCAGCCCCCATTGATCGGGAACAGCTTCGCCCCCGTTCATCACACAGAAAGAAGCCTTATCACATTGGCGCAAAGCATCCAGCCGATGGCCCAGTTTATTGCAATGGAAATAGATTTTTTCGCTTTCGGGATCGAAATAATAGTTCATGGGCATACCGTAAGGGTAACCCTCCTCCCCTATTACCGAAAGCACCCCCCGTTTTTCTTCTTGCAAAAGGGCGAGACATTCTTCTTTGGATAATTCTCTGTTTTTTCTTCTCAATTCCCGAAACATGATTCTTCCTCCTGAACAAAACTATCTTTTTCTATCATTTCTTTTACGCTTCCGTTATTTTTTCACAAGGGGGCGGTAGTGCCCTCACCCAGGGTCTGGGCACACTATCCGGCAACAACCGCTGAATACTACAGGAATCCCATCGCCGTATAACATCAGAAATAAGCCAGAAGATCTTTTTGACCAGTATATCATAATTTCTCCAAAAAAGAAAGAGGGCATATGCCCTCTTAATTTAACTTTTGCGTCATTTTTTTGCTGGCGTTTTTCACAATGGCATAAACCGTGAACCTCCTGCCAGCCCAGAAGAGGCTCCTGCTCCCTTTCAACCAAGTTGCGAAGGGCCTGGGTCAAAGGGCTTTCTTGATGGGCATAGACCAGAATTTCTTCTTCCCGATCCGGATCAATGAACAACTTGAATTTCATTGTTTTTCCTCCTTCCGGTATTATCATACACCGGCTTTTTCATCGTTTCAAGGGCTTTGGAGTATGTGGCTGTTTTTTATCTTCAAGCGGCAAAAAAGCGGCAAAAATGCCGCTTTTTTTAAAGTTCCAGAAAAGCCTCCAGCTCGTCAAAGCCGCCGTGGGGAATTCCCGAAATATCCATATTTTCTTTATTAATCAAGCAATCGGTGAGAAGGAAAACAGAAATCCCCAATTGGGCCGCTGACAGGTCGTCCCGGGTATCGTTTCCCACCATCAGGCACTCTTCCGGTTTCAGGCTCAACCGCTCCAAAAGTTCTTCATAGTAATAGCAGTTTGGCTTACAGCTGCCGCTGTTTTCATAGGTGGTAATCCATTCAAAATCCGCCGGATCCAACCCCGCCCACCGAGCCCGGCTTTCGGTGGCAATCCGGGGAAAAACCGGGTTGGTTGCAAGAATCAGCCGGTAGCCTTTTATCTTTAATTTTTGAACAAGTTCATTCGCCCTTGGATTAGCGGGGAAATATTGGGCCAACTCTTGAAAATCTTTTTGATAGAAGGCATCGAACTTGGGTTCGTCCTGCTGTGCTTTTTCTCCAAAAACACCACAAAAACTCTGCCAAAAGATTTCTTCGTTTCTTGCTTCTCCCTTTCCCGTTTCCATCGCATGGATCCCGTGCCAAATCCCTTTGATCAACTCCTCCGGCTGATAACCGAAAGGAGCCAACGCCTTGCAAAGACCTTTAAAATATAAACGAGTAAAAGAATCCTGATCCATGGGCAAAAGAGTGCCGTCCAAATCAAATAATATCGCTTTGTAATTCATCTTTTCTTCTCCTGACTTGTTGTCGCAACAACAAGCGAATTTTATCACAAAACCCTTCCTTTGTCAACGGACTTAAGGTATAAGGAAAACCGTAAAAAATCCATGACCATATTCTTTTGGTTTCGATATCCCGAAGAAAGCAAAGGCCGGATCGAGAATACTCTTTTGGCCTTTGCGGAGTGGTTGAAGGCGGATGCCGGCCCCCATCCATCTCACTGTCGGCTCCCGGTATCTGAGATCTAAAAAGGCGCACCGTTGGGCGCCTTTTTAGATTTATACTTGCATTTACTAGACCATAGGTGTATAATGATTTTAATTATATTATATTATATAATTAATATAACTGCGTATTTGCATAATTAGGAGTTCATAACGATGTATAAAAATTTCCTTAAACGCTTGATCGACCTGGTCCTTTCTGCCACTGCATTGCTCATTTTATGGTTCCCGATGCTGATCGTTGCCATCATTGTGAAGTGCGATTCCAAGGGCCCGGTTTTCTTTTGGCAAAAACGGGTAGGGCTCCATAAAAAGACCTTTATGATGCCCAAGTTCCGCAGCATGTATACCGAAACCCCCGCCAATATGCCCACCCACATGTTGGACAACCCCGATCAATGGATCACCAAAAGCGGCCGCATCTTAAGAAAGACCTCCCTGGACGAGCTGCCCCAGATCTGGTCCATCTTTACCGGCAAAATGTCGATCATCGGCCCCCGGCCCGCCCTTTGGAATCAGGAGGATCTGATCGCCGAACGGGACAAATACGGCGCCAACGATATCCGCCCGGGCCTGACCGGCTGGGCGCAAATCAACGGCCGGGACGAACTGCCCATTGAAGAAAAAGCCAAATTAGACGGCGAATATGTTGAAAAAATGAGTTTTCTTTTTGACTGCAAATGCTTCTTTGGCACCATTGTTTCCGTGCTGAAACACGATGGCGTGGTGGAGGGCGGCACCGGTCAATTGGAAAAGGAGAAAGAGAAGGACGAATGAAAAAAATTCTGATCACCGGTGCCAATAGCTATATCGGCACCGCCTTTGAAAAATATATGGCTCAATGGCCGGCAGAATATCAGGTCGATACCGTCGATATGATCGACGGCAGTTGGCGGGAAAAGGATTTTTCCGGTTATGATGCAATCTTCCACGTGGCGGGCATTGCCCATATCAGAGAGACCGCCGAAAACGCTGCCCTTTACTATAGCGTGAACCGCGATCTGGCCATCGAAACCGCCGAAAAGGCCCAAAAAAGTGGTGTGAAACAGTTTATCTTCCTCAGTTCCATGAGTGTATACGGCCTGGAAGAAGGAGCCATTTCCTTGAAAACTGCCCCTGCCCCCAAAAGCAACTACGGCAAATCCAAGTTAGAGGCTGAGGCCGGCATCAACGCCCTGGCCGGAACGGATTTTCAAGTTGCCGTTTTGCGGCCGCCCATGGTCTACGGCGAAGGCTGCAAGGGAAACTATCAATCGCTGATCACCTTTGCGAAAAAGATGCCCTTTTTCCCGGACTACAAAAATAAGCGCAGTATGATCCATATCGACACCCTTTCGGAAACGGTAAAGGATCTTTTGGATACAAACGCCCGGGGACTTTATCTGCCTCAGGACGCCGAATACATCTGCACCTGCCGGATGGTGCAGGAAATTGCAGCCGACATGGGCAAAAAGCTGCCCCTGCTGAAAATTCTGAATCCGGCAGTTTCTCTTTTGAAGCGTTGCACCACCAAAGGAAAAAAGGCCTTTGGCGATCTCTATTACGAAAAATGAACGGAGCGGCAAAATGAAAAAGAAACGTGATATTCTCTTTTTATGCCAATTCTTTTATCCGGAATATGTTTCTTCCGCCACCCTGCCCTTTGATACAGCAGTCGCTTTGAAAAAAGCAGGCTATTCCGTGGATGCCCTTTGCGGATATCCCAAGGAATATACCGAGGCCGAAAACATTCCCCTCCGGGAAGAGGCGGAAGGAATTCGCATCCGCCGGGTAAAATATATCCAATTAGGGCGCAAAAGCTTTTTGGGACGGCTGGTGAATTATTTTTCCTTCACCTTTATGATGTTGCTGCATCTTTTTGAGATGGCAAAGTATAAAGCAGTGGTTGTTTATTCCAACCCGCCCATTCTGCCCTGGGTGGCTTCCTGGGCCAAGCTGCTTTTTAAAACCAAACTGATTTTTGTAGCCTATGATCTTTACCCGGAGATCGCGGTGCAAACAGACACACTGCGCCAAGGAAACATCATCTGCCGGCTGATGGATCATATCAATCAATGTGTTTATAAGCGGGCCGATGCGGTGATTGCCCTTTCTTCTGAAATGAAGGAATATATCGCCGCCCATCGTCCCATTGAAAAAGAAAAGATCCATGTCATCCCCAATTGGTATGCCGAGCAGCCGGAATCCTCCGGGGAGGAAGAAAACACCTTCTCCTCGCTGACCAACGGCCGCTTCACGGTTGCTTATTTCGGCAACATGGGCATCGCCCAGGATATGGAAACCATTTTGAGCGCCATGCGGATTCTGAAAGAGGATCCCGGCATCTGCTTCCTTTTTGCCGGCCACGGCAACAAAATGCCCCTCTTGGAGCAAACGATCCGGGAAGAAAAGATCGAAAACGCCTATCTGCTCCCCTTTTTGAAGGGCAAGGAGTTCCGGGATGCTCAGCGCATTGCCGATTGCGCCCTGGTAAGCCTGGCTCCCGGGTTAACCGGCTTATGCGTCCCCAGTAAAACCTATAGCTATATGGCCCAAGGCCTTCCCTTGCTGGCCATTATGGACGATTGCGATATCGTGCAAGATATCCGGGCCGGTGCAGGCGCCCGGGTTCGTAACGGAGAGGGGGAGGCGCTGGCCCAAGCGATCCGGCAACTGCAGGCCGATCCCGCCAAAACCGCATCCATGCGAAAAACCTGCAAGGAAATCTTTTTGAACCATTATACCCGCTCGGTCTGCACCCGAAAATATGTTGATTTTTTCGGCGTTCTTTTGAATGAACGCGTCGAAAACCGTTAACAGGAGATTTTTATGAAAGTTTTGCTTATCAACTCGGTTTGCGGCATCGGCAGCACCGGAAAAATCTGCGGCGCCCTCGCTGAAGAATATACTCAAAATGGCCACGAAGCAAAAATTGCTTTCGGCAGAGACGGCTTTGTGCCGGAGCAATTTCAAAAATATGCTGTTCGCATAGGCGATGATCTTGATGTAAAGCTCCACGCGATCCGCTCCCGCCTGTTGGATGACCACGGCTTTGCTTCTGTTTCTGCCACGAAAAAATTTTTAAAGTGGGCCGAGGAATTTGATCCCGACTTAGTCTGGCTTCATAACCTCCACGGCTATTATATCAATGTCAAACTGCTTTTCGATTGGATCAAATCCCGCCCTAATATGCAAGTAAAATGGACTTTACACGATTGCTGGGCTTTTACAGGCCATTGTGTCCACTTTTCTTTTGCAGGTTGTAGCAAATGGAAAACGGGGTGTTTTGATTGCCCCGAAAAATGCGTTTACCCCGCCAGCGCTCTGAGGGATAACAGCAAGCAGAATTATCAGCGCAAAAAAGCAGCCTTTACCGGCGTTAAAAATATGACCTTGATCACCCCCTCCCAATGGCTGGCAGATCTGGTAAAACAAAGTTTTTTAAAAGAATATCCGGTGGAAGTTTGCCACAACTCCATCGACAGCAATATCTTCAAACCCACTCCCGGTGATTTTAGAAAAAAATATCACCTGGAAGACAAAAAAATCATCTTGGGAGTGGCCAGTGTCTGGACCGAGCGTAAGGGTTTGGATGACTTTTTTCAGCTTGCCCGGATGCTGAAGGAGGATCAGGTGATCGTTTTGGTCGGCCTGAACGAAAAACAGCAGCAAAATCTGCCCCAAAACATAATCGGAATCAATCGCACTAACAATGCCACAGCATTGGCAGAAATTTATACTGCCGCTGATGTATTTGTAAACCCCAGCCGGGAAGAAACCTTCGGTATGACCACCCTGGAGGCTGTATCCTGCGGAACCCATGCAATCGTTTATGCCGGCACCGCCTGTGAAGAAACCGTTCAAAAATACGGCGGCATTGCCGTTCCTTTCGGAGTGGAACATTTATACCGGGAGATTGAAACCACGTTGCAGCGCCCCACGGCCTGATTTTTAAGAAAAGGATTTTTTAGATCAATGAATAAACTTTTATATCTTTCCACTGCTCTTCCCAAAGAAGAAGTGGACAGGCTTCGCCAAAAACAATACGATTTTTCCTCTAATGCCATGTTGCCCATTTCCGTTTTTCACGGAAATATTCTGGCCGGCCTGCAAAAGCAATACGACGAAATCACGGCTTTGAGCGGCGTACCCATCGACCGCAAGCACCATAAGATCCTGCGTTATTCCGCCCATAAATTCCAAAAAGGGAATTTGACCTTTAAGGTGCCCGGATTTTTCAATCTGCCGGGCATCAAGCAGCTCACAACCATCTTTAAGATCTATTGGCACACTCTTTGCTGGCTGCAAAAAAACAAAAAGCATCATTGCAACATTATCATTGATGGCACCTTTTATACCGGCCTGATCCCCCTATGGCTGGCCAAAAAAACCGCCAAAGCAAAAACCGCCGCCATCATTGTTGATTACTATCCCTTTATGGACCCCAACGTCAACGGCCGCTCCCAAAGGCTTTATTACAAATTATTGACTGCCATCGACCGCTTTATTTTCGTCACCGACCATCTGGAACAGCTGGTTAACCGGGGACATAAGCCCTTTATGATTATGGAAGGGCTGGTAAGCAAGGAACTGCCCCAAGGGTCAGCCGAAACGGTTGAGGATTGTTGCCTTTATGCCGGCGGCCTGCAAGAGATCTACGGCATCAAAAACCTGGTGGATGCTTTTCTGGAAACGGATCTTCCCTACTCCATGCATTTTTACGGTAACGGCGATATGATCGATTATATCACTGAGGCCGGCAAAAAGGATCCGCGCATTCAGTATAAGGGCATCGTGACCCACGATGAATTATTGATACTGGAACGCAAAGCCAAGCTCCTGATCAATCCCCGGCCGGTACGTGGGGAACTGGACACCCGCTTTAACTTCCCTTCTAAGTTGATGGAGTTTATGCAATCGGGCCGTCCGGCCATCACCACCCGGCTTTTGGGTATTCCGCAGGAATACGATGGGTATATGTTCTTCTTTGAAGAAGATACCAAGGATGCCCTTCGGGAAGGGATTGAAAGAGTCCTTGCCCACCCGGAAGAAGACCTGGCCACCTTTGGCCGGAATGCCGCTGATTTTGTGAACAAAAACAAAAACAGCGATGTAACCGCAAAAAGAATTTTTGACCTGATCAACAAAGAGGATAACTATGAGAAAACTACTTGACAAATACTTTTTATATATACCGCTGATTCTGGTGGAACTATATCTGACCTGTACTGTTCTTTTATATCAATTTGGCCCCTTGGACTGGAAGACCGAAAATCAGGGACTGTTTTGGTTTTTTCTGATCGCCTATCATCTTGCCTTCATTGGCGGGTATCTTTTCAGTGTTAAGAAAATCCGTTTGCGGAAGCCGGAATGGACGCTTTCTGCCTTAAGCCCCAAGAAATATCAGGCAGTTATGTGGGGAATCATTATCATCAGCGTGATCTGCGCCTGCATCGAATATAAAAACACCACCCACGCTTCCAGTTATATCCCCTATGAACTACCCAAAAATTTCATCAATGGCCTGATTAACCCTGCCGACCAATACTATAATAAATTCGTTTCGGAAGACTATGTATCCAACAAATTAGTTACGTTGCTTTCGTCCCTTTTTTCCTTCATTTATGTTTCTCTGATTTCTCTTCTGGTTGTGGAATGGAAGCGGATCAATCTTCCCCAAAAGATCTGTTTTTTTGGAATCATCCTCTTCAAAGTAGCTATTTACGTGAGCATCGGTACCAACAAAGGCATTTTTGATACCATGTTTTATTTTGTTGGAATTCTTTTGATTCTGGGGTTATTGAACCTGATCCATAAAACCGATCGGTTCATCGACAAAAAAACCTTCATTCAAGTGGCGGCTTTTGCTCTGTTCCTGGTTGTATTCAGTTTCTGCTACTTCACCGTTAATATTTCTTCCCGGGTAAAAAATCCTGTGGATTATGCCATCAGCGACACCGAAAAGAATCCGGAAGCAACCGAGCCCGAATCCGAAGCCGAAACCGAACCCACAACGGATGCCGAAACAGACGCACCTATCGCTACCGACCCGCCGGTCGCCGCACCGGATCCGGAGGAAACCCCTGACGATGCCCCGCAGGCAGAAGAAAAGCCCGGATTTATTAAGCGGATGTATTATTCCGTTACCAACTATCTCACCCAGGGCTACTACGGCATGTCCCTTTCTTTAGATGAGGAATTCACCACCACCTACGGCATTGGAAACAGCCAATTTTTACGCAGTAATTTCAAAAGCATTTTCGGCATCGACGTGAAGGACCGTACCTATCAGCATAAGATCACCGACCAATGGCACGAAGATCAGAAATGGCATTCCTTCTACAGTTATATCGCCAACGATGTGAGCTTCTACGGCGTGATCCTGGTAATGCTGCTATTGGGTATCTTCTTCGGTCTGATTTGCAAGGATGTAATGCTGAACGATTCCCTAATCGGCAAATTATTGTTGATGCTGTTTGTCATTTTATTTATGTATATGCCGGCCAATAATCAGGTGTTCACCAGTATGGCCACCTTTATGGCCTTCTTCGAGCTTTCCTTCCTATGGCTCCTTTCTAAAATCAAATGGAAAAAGGGATTAAAAAATGGCAAATAAAAAGCAATTATCCGTCAATCTGATTGCCAACATCGCCTCTTATTCGATCAATATCATCATCAGTTTTTTCCTGACCCCCTATCTGATTCGGGAGTTGGGAAAAGAGGCCTATAGCTTTTATCCCATCGCCAACAACTTTGTTCAGTATATGAGCATCATCACCATTGCGCTGAACTCCATGGCCTCCCGGTTCATTACCATCGAAATCACCAAAAAGAATTACGAAAAGGCCAATACCTATTTTTCTTCCGTATTTTATTCCAATATTGTTTTATCGGCCATCCTGATAATCCCCATGGCAGGAACCGTAATCTTCCTGGATAAACTGCTGAATATCCCCATCGATCTGGTGCTCAGCATCAAGATCCTCTTTATCCTGGTGTTCCTTTCTATGCTAATCAACATCATCACTTCGGTGTTCAGCGTGGCGGTTTTCGCCCGGAACCGGATCGATCTGCGCTCTCTTGCGGATATCGTTCATTCTGTTTTAAAGTTGGTTCTTTATCTGGTGCTCTTTTATCTTTTGGTGCCCAACATTATTTATGTGGGCGTGATCTCGGTGGTGTTGGCCATCGTGACCTATCTGATCCATCTGCGCTACACCAAAAAGCTATTACCCGATATTAAAATCTCTTCCCGCTATTATGAATGGGCCTCCATCAAGGAGATCCTCTCCTCCGGCATCTGGAATTCCGTGAACCAGATCGGCAGCGCCCTGATGTTCAGCCTTTCCATTGTTTATTGCAACGTTTTGGTGAGCACCGCGGCGGGGGGCGAATATTCCATCATTCAAACGGTTCCCAATTTTATCAACGGGATCATCTCCACCCTGGCGGCGGTGTTCATCCCCTCGGTGACCCAAACCTACGCCACCAAATCCACCGACGAAGTGGTTTCTGAAATTAAAATGAGCCAGAAGGTGATGGGCGTGATCACCAATATCCCCATTATCATCTTTATGGTGATCGGCGTGGACTTTTATAAGTTTTGGGTACCCGGCGAAAATGCCATGCGCCTGCAAATCCTCTCCGTTCTCACCATTTTCCACCTGCTCTTTATCGGCGTAACCTGGACCGTTTCTAATCTGAATACGGTTTTGAATAAGGTGAAGGTGCCCGCCCTTTATCTGATCGGCAGCGGCATTGTGAATTTTATTCTGGTAATGATCCTCACCCGCTTCACCAACCTGGGGGTTTATGCAATTCCCCTTTCCTCGGCAATCATCCTGCTTGTTTGGTCCGCCGCTTTCATCCCCCTTTACCCGGCCAAGGTTTTGGGGCTGAAATGGAATACCTTTTATAAAGCGATTTATAAAATGATCATCAGCTCGGTCCTTCTCTTTGGCATCTCTGCGCTGCTTCGCCGGTTCATTGCCATTCATTCCTGGTTTGGCTTGCTGGCCTTCTGCGCCCTTTGCGGCTGCATCGGGCTGTTAATCAATCTTTGTGTTATTTTAGATCGGAAAGACCGAAAGCATTTTCTTGGAATGCTGCATAAAAAATTCAGACGATAATATCAATCCAAGGAGGGATTTATTGTGAAAAGAATATACGGAGATGAACTCAAAAAAATTCAAATTGATATTTTAAATGTCGTGACCGAATTTTGCGATAAAAACAATATCAATTACTGGATCGATTGCGGCACATTGTTGGGCGCCATTCGTCATAAGGGCTATATCCCCTGGGACGACGATATTGACATCGGAATGTTGCGCCCAGATTATGACCGTTTTCTGGCACTTTTTAATCAGGTACATACAAAATATAAAGTGTATTCCATTGAAAATAATCCGGATTTTTATTACGCTTTTGCCAAAGTGTTAGATACGGAAACCACCTTATATGAATTTGATCATAAAGGAAACAGAATCTCCAACACCTCTATCAATATTGATATTTTTGTTTACGATCATGTTCCCGATGCGAAAGCAGCTAAAAAAACATATCTGCTCCGGGATCTCTATCATTTCTGCCATCTGCTGCACGGGCTGAATCTGAAACCTGAAAGAGCAGCCGTCATCAGAATCGGTTGCGAAATTGTCCGATTTTTGCTAAAACCCTTCCCAAAGAATTTTTTTGTTAAAAAAATATCCGCTAATTCCAAAAGATACTGCAACCGGGAAGCCGAATATGTGGGCAACTTTACCGCTGTTTCAAAAATTCTTTGCAGCAAAAAGGTGTTTGCAGATTTCACCACCGCCGAGTTTGAAGGAAAACATTATAAAATCCCCATCGGCTACGATGAATGGCTCCGTTGCTTCTATAACGATTATATGAAACTCCCCCCGGTTGAAAAACAAGTTTCCCATCATATATTTGAAGCATATATAAATGAATAGAAAGGAATCATAATTATGAAAGTATTAACTTTTGGTGTGTTTGATTATTTTCATTATGGCCACCTCAAGCTGTTCGAACGAGCCAAAGCCTTGGGCGATCACCTGATCGTGGCGGTTCAGCGAACGGAAGAGATCCATAAAAACAAGCCAGATGCTCAACTTATGTATTCCCTGGAACAACGAATGGAAATTTTAAACGCCATCAAATTCATCGACGAAGTTGTTCCCTATTCTCAAGTGATTGATGATATCAAAAAGATTGATTTTGATATTTTAGCCCAAGGCGGCGATCAGAACCACGCCGGCTTTCAAAAAGCCCTGGAATGGTGCGAAGCCAATGGAAAAAAAGTTGTTGTTTTGGAACGGACCCCTAATATCTGTTCCTCTCAAATAAAAAATAATATAAAGTAAAGGACGATAAAACTATGTCATTATTCAAAGATAAGACCCTGATGATCACCGGTGGTACCGGTTCCTTCGGCAATGCTGTTCTTAATCGGTTTTTAAAGACCGATATCGGCGAGATCCGCGTTTTTTCCCGGGACGAGAAAAAACAGGACGATATGCGCCACGAGTTCCAGGCCAAGATGCCTGAAGTAGCCAATAAGATCAAATTTTTCATTGGCGATGTGCGGGATCTGAACTCCGTTAAAAACGCCATGCACGGGGTGGATTATATCTTCCACGCCGCCGCTTTGAAGCAGGTTCCCTCCTGCGAATTCTTCCCCATCGAAGCGGTTAAAACCAACGTGATCGGAACCGAAAACGTTTTGACCGCCGCCATCGAGGCCGGGGTTAAAAATATTGTTTGCCTTTCCACCGATAAGGCTGCTTATCCCGTGAACGCCATGGGCACCAGCAAGGCTATGATGGAAAAGGTAATCGTGGCCAAGAGCCGCACCGTTTCCCCGGAAAAATCCAAGATCTGCTGCACCCGCTACGGCAACGTAATGTGCAGCCGGGGCAGCGTAATCCCCCTCTGGATCGAGCAGATCAAGGCCGGCAATCCCATCACCATCACCGAGCCTTCCATGACCCGGTTTATCATGTCTCTGGACGAGGCGGTGGATCTGGTACTCTTTGCCTTTGAAAACGGCGTCAGCGGCGATATTTTGGTACAAAAAGCCCCGGCCTGCACCATCGAGACTCTGGCCAAGGCCGTAACCGGCCTCTTTGCCCCCGATCACGAAATCAAGGTAATCGGCATCCGCCACGGCGAGAAAATGTACGAAACCTTGCTGACCAACGAGGAATGTGCCAACGCCATCGACCTGGGCGACTTCTATCGAGTTCCCTCCGATAAGCGGGATCTGAACTACGATAAATATTTCAAGGACGGGGATGTGGACCGCAACCCCCTCACCGAGTTCAACAGCAACAACACCGATCTTCTGAATGTGGAAGAAGTGAAGGAAAAGCTGCTCACCCTGCAGTATATCCGGGATGAGCTGGCCGCCTGGGAGGCAAAATAAATGAATATTCTGATCACCGGCGCCGCAGGGTTCGTGGGTAAAAATCTTACCGCAGCCCTGCAGGCCATCAAAGACGGCAAGGACCGCACCCATCCGGGACTGGAGATCGGGGAACTTTATCTGTATGATATTGATTCCCCCGCATCCCTCCTGGAGGAGGCCTGCCAAAATGCCGATTTTATCTTTAACCTGGCCGGCGTGAACCGGCCCCAGAATCCCGAAGAATTTATGGCGGGCAATTTCGGCTTCGCCTCCACCCTGCTGGAACTTTTGAAAAAACATAAAAACACCTGCCCGGTGGTGCTTTCTTCCTCCATTCAGGCCACCTGCATCGGCCGTTACGACAGCGACTACGGCCGGAGCAAAAAGGCCGGCGAGGAGCTCTTCTTCCAATATGCGGAAGAAACCGGTGCCAAGGCATTGATCTATCGGTTCCCCAATTTGTTTGGCAAGTGGTGCCGCCCCAATTATAATTCCGCAGTGGCCACCTTCTGCAATAACATTGCCAACGATCTGGAGATCACCGTAAACGATCCCGCCATTCAATTGGAATTGCTTTATATCGACGATTTGGTGGACGAAATGCTGGCCGCTCTGGAGGGTAAGGAGCATCATTGCGAATTCGAAGGCATTGAAACCGTTTTGACCGAAAAAGGTCGCTATTGCGCCGCCCCCATCACCCATAAGGTAACCTTAGGGGAGATTGTGGACCTTTTGAATGCCTTTAAAGCCCAGCCCCAAAGCCTTGTAATGCCGGAGATTCCCTATAATTCCTTTGCCAAGAAGCTGTATTCCACCTAGCTTCCCTAACTGCCGAAAGAGAAGGTCAGCTTCCCCCTGAAGATGAACGTGGATCCCCGGGGCAGCTTCACCGAGCTGCTGCGCACCGAAAAATGCGGGCAGATCAGCGTGAACATCTCCAAGCCCGGCATCACCAAGGGCCAGCACTGGCATCATACCAAATGGGAATTCTTTATTGTGGTTTCCGGCAAGGGTCTGATCCAAATGCGCAAGATCGGCTCCGATGAAGTTCTGAACTTTGAGGTTTCCGGCGAAAAAATCGAGGCGGTACATATGCTGCCCGGTTATACCCATAACATCATCAATTTGAGTGATACGGAAGATCTGGTCACCGTGATGTGGGCCAATGAACTTTTCGATCCCAATAAACCTGATACTTTTTTTGAGGTGGTTGAATAATGGATATTAAATTAGATTACTCCGATATTAAATTCAAGGATAACGGCAAACTGAAATTATTGATCATCGTAGGCACCCGGCCGGAGATCATCCGCCTGGCCGCCGTAATCAATAAATGCCGTCAATATTTCGATTGTATCCTGGCCCATACCGGCCAAAACTATGATTATAACCTGAACGGCATCTTCTTCCGCGACTTAGGGTTGGCGGATCCCGACGTTTATATGGATGCCGTTGGC
>JAZOXD010000313.1:0-2004 GCA_045659565.1 Eubacteriales bacterium
TCATGTATTCGTACTGGGCGGCAGCGTACTGCAGGCATTGTGCATTCTGCTGTACGTGCTGTAAAACAAAAAGAGAATGCTTCGTGCCTTCTCTTTTTGCATGCAAAAATCCCGGACGCGCTTGCGCACATCCGGGATAAGAGCTTAGCGGTTCAGAATGAGCTTGGTCAGCTCGACGGGCTCCACGATCTTGCCGTCCTTGTAGACGCGCATGTTGCCGGAAGCGATTTCGTCGATGAGGATGACTTCGCCGTTGTTGTAGCCGAACTCGAACTTGATATCCCACAGATCCAGGCCGATGGACTTCAGGTCGTCGGCAACGATCTTGGTGATCTTCAGGGTCTGTTCCTTCATGCTTTCGAACATTTCGGGGGTCATTACCTTCAGGGCAGCCAGACCTTCGCCGGTTACCAGGGGATCGCCCTTTTCGTCGTTCTTAAAGGTGCATTCCACATAGCCGCCTTCCAGAACGGTGCCGTCCTTGATATATTCGCCGTAGCGACGGATGAAGCTGCCGGTGGCAACCAGGCGGCAGATTACTTCCAGGCCGCCGCCACCCTGAGCCTTGCCCAGACATTCGGCGTTCAGAACTTCCATAGTAGCTTCTTCCACATTTGCGGAAACATAGTGGGTTTTGATGCCGGCCTTTTTCAGCATCTCGAAATAGTAAACAGAGGTCTGCAGATTGGCTTTGCCGATCCCTTCGATGGTGAGGCCAACGCTGTTTTCGCCGGGATCAAACACACCGTCTTTACCGGTGCAATCATCTTTGAACTTCAAAAGAACGTTGCCGTTTTCCAGGCTGTAAACATCTTTGGTTTTGCCTTCATATACCTTTTTCATATCCGTTTGCTCCTCCGATTATTTTAAAGTATGTTCAAATTATATCATAGGATTTTTTAATTTTCAATTCCCGACCAAATTTTTTCTGTATTATACAAAAGCCGGGGCTTTGAAAAACCAATTTTTTAACAATTTATTCCTTCGGGGGCAATAAAATCAATGCGGCGGCGGTAAGCAGGGGCAGAAGCCCGTTGAGTATGACCGCAAAAAAGGCGCGGAAGTTCATAAAGAAAACCATACTTACCGCCGATAAAAGAAGGGCCGCCAGCCGAATGAAAACGGGCGCAAAGCGGAACCGATAGAACTTTTCCTTCCGGGCGGGCAGATAGTCTGTCAGCAAAACCGCACCGAAGGCGCAAAACACCAAGGTGGCCAGGCATAGTACCCCGTTGCTCAACAGATTAAAAAGAACCCGCAGCAGGTGTAAAAAACTGTAAACGTTGATAAAAGAAAACACAAGGGAGGAGGCCATATTCAAGAGGGTGTGAACGGCCATCAGTCCAAAGCCCAGGGCGGTCAGAACAGGTTGCTTTTTACAAAGGATCCCTGCCGTCACCAGCCCGAAGGCCGCCACGCCTAAAAGGGGGAGCAACCGAAAGTTGTCAACCAGGCGAATCAGGGAAAGCACCCCTTGCAGACCGAATAGCCCCGCAAGGATGTATCGGCTGTAGGGTTACAGTTTTTTAAGGAAAGATTGCAGGTTGTTCATGGTAAAATCCTCCTGTTTAATAAAAAAATCCTCTGTTTTGATTGTAGCACAATAAACAGAGGATTTCAACAGATTATTCAGCAATAAAGCGGAAGGCATCCCAAGGGATGTTTACTTCTTTGCCTTGGGTCAGGATCTCGTCGATGTGCAGGAGCAGGGGGAAGTTCTTCAGATCCAGAACACCCAGTTCGGCGCTCTTGCGCACAGCGCGGGCAACCCGTTCGGCTACCACCAGAGATTCCAGGGTCACGCCGTTCAGTTCTTCCTTGGCTTCCTGAATGGTCAGCCCACGGCCCAGCAGGATGCCCACCAAGCGGGTGCGCCCGCCGTAAACGGTTACGTACAGATCCCCAACGCCCACGGACAGGTTATTCAAAGTGCCTGCCCCCTGGAAATCCAGCAGACGGCTCATTTCCTTCATCCCTTGGCCGAACACGGCGGCTTGGCTGTTG
>JAZOXD010000314.1:0-1444 GCA_045659565.1 Eubacteriales bacterium
AGATCGTATTCACGCACGTCTGCCCCGCCCACGGTCACGGAGCCTTGGGAAACGTCGTATAAGCGGGGAATCAATTGCACCAGGGAGGATTTACCCGAGCCTGTGCCCCCCACGATGCCCACCGTTGCGCCGGAAGAGATCTTCAGATCAATTTGGGAAAGGGCGTTATTATGGGCGGCGGCGGAATATTTAAAGTTCACCTTTTTAAATTCCACACTGCCGTCTGCAATTTGGGACAAAGGTTGTTGGGGATCTTTCAGGCAAGGTTCTTCTGTGAGCACCTGGTGGATACGCCGCATAGATTCCATGGAAATGGTGAGGATCACGTAGATCATGGAAAGCATCATCAGGGACATCAGCACCTGCACCCCATAGGTAAGCATAGCGGAGATCTGGCCCACGTCCAGGGTGCTGCCCATCCCTTCGATAATCAGTTTGGAGCCCACGGTGAGAACGAAGACCATATTGAAATACATACACGCCTGCATCAAAGGTTGGTTAAAGGCCACGATGCGTTCCGCAGAGGTGAAATCCTTACGGATATTTTCGGCGGCCACACCGAATTTTTCTTTTTCGTATTCTTCCCGAGAGAAGCCTTTGACCACCCGCATTCCACGCACGTTTTCTTCCACCGATTCGTTCAGTTTATCGTATTTTTTGAACACCCGATGGAAGGCGGGCATGGCCTTACGGCTAATCAGCAACAGCCCCCCTACCATTACGGGAATGACCACCACGAAGATCGTAGCCAGGGGGCCGCCCATTACGTAGGCCATCACCACGGAAAAGATCAGCATCAAAGGGGCGCGGACCGCCGTGCGGATCACCATCATAAAAGACATCTGCACGTTGCTGACGTCCGTTGTGAGGCGGGTAACCAGGGAGGCGGAGGAAAAACGGTCGATATTTTCAAAGGAATAGTTCTGGATGCAATGGAAAACATCGCTTCGCAGGTTTTTGGCAAAGCCCGCAGAGGCTTTGGCGCTGGTGACCCCTGCCAGGCCGCCGAAGGAAAGGGAGACCACCGCCATCAGAGCCAGGGTAAGACCCGCGAACAACAGGCTTTTTAAGCCCATCCCCGCCTTTAGCCCATTGACCAGGCGGGCGGTGATAAAGGGAATCAGACATTCCAGCACCGCTTCGCCCACCATCAGCAAGAAGGTGGCCACCGTAAGATTTTTATATTCGCGGACACAAGCCGCCAACCGTTTAATCATTTTATCCATCCTTTCGATTAAAACGTTAAAGAGCGGCCTTGGGGACCGCTTCTTATATTTTATACTTTTTTATTTTTATAGTCAATAAACAAAGTGTGAATTATGGAGCAAACGGCAAAATTCGGGGAGTTTTACGGTTTGGCGGGGGGCGTAACAAAAACATCCCTTTACTGCGCTGTAAAGGGAGGGGGTTTATTCTACTTATACGCCGTTTATTCGGCCATGTT
>JAZOXD010000315.1:0-6886 GCA_045659565.1 Eubacteriales bacterium
ACCTTGAAGGGTGCTATCGCTGCGGGCTACAATCGTGCATTTTCTGCCGTTCTGGACTGTAACGTTACCACTGCAGCAATCGGCGTTCTGCTTGCCATTTTCGGAACCGGCGCTATGCTTTCCTTTGCATACACCCTGTTGATCGGTATCGTTCTGAATTTTGGTCTCTCCATTATCTCCAGCAAGCTGATGCTGGAATCCCTTTCCACCTACAAAGCAATCAGCAATCCTAAATTCTATGGTTATAAAGCAGCAAAGGAGGTTCAGTAATTATGTTTGATTTCTATGGAAAAAGACGCATTTACTATATTATCTCCGCTGCTATCATGATCATCGGTATTGCCTTCTCTTTCATTAACGGTGTAAAACTGGATATCACCTTCAGTGGCGGTGCCAAGATCACCTATGGCTATACCGGCGCCGAGATCAACCCTGATGAAGTTGCAAAATTAGTGAAGTCCACCCTTGATCGTGAAGCTACTGTTCAAAATGCAGTCGGGTATGAAGACTCTGCAAATTCTTTGGTCGTTAGCCTGGCCGGCACCAAGAGCCTTACCACCGAAGAACAAGATAAGCTTTATGATGCTTTGAACAAAAAATATAAGGAAAACAAACTCACCCAGGGCTCCACTACAAACGTGGAAGCTGCAATTGGTAACCGCTTTTTGAAAAACGGCTTGATCGCCATCGGCCTGGCCGCTATCTTCATTATCTTTTATGTTACCATTCGGTTTGCTGTTGTTTCCGGTTTCACCGCCGCAATCACTGCCTTGATTGCTTTGCTCCACGATATCGCTTTGGTATTCTTTGTTTTCGTGATCTTCAAGATGCCCATTAACGATGGCTTTATCGCCGTTGTTCTGACCATCTTGGGTTATTCGGTCAACGATACCCTGGTAATCTTCGACCGGATCAGAGAAAACAGACGTCTTGCCAATGGCAACAAGTTGCCTTTAAACGATCTGGTTAATAAGAGCATCAAACAATCCTTTGCCAGAACCCTCAACACATCTTTGATGTCTTTGACCGCTATCATTCTGGTATTGGCCTTCGCCATTTTCAAGGGAATCGATTCCATCGTATATTTTGCCCTTCCTATGGCAGTCGGTATTGTTTCCGGATGTTATTCTTCTACCCTGATCGCGCCCTGCATCTGGTGCACAATCAAATCGAAAAATAAATAACAACATAAATGCCCGTTCCAATCGGAACGGGCATTTTAATATTAAAAGAGGCTTCCGCAATGCGGAAGCCTCTTATTTTGCTTATTTTTCTTCAGAAATCTGAACATTCACAACATTCACGTTAACAGCAGCTACTTCATAATTGGTCATATCGTTAATCGCAGAAAGAATCGCATCCTGAACCTTAACGGCCACATCCTGAATATTCGCCTTAAATTTAACGATAATGTTTGCGGTTACAGTAAGTTCGCCATTTTCAAAAGTTACGGCAATCCCCTTCCCCGCATATTTTTTGGTGATAAGATCTTTCAAATTACCGCTTAAGGAACTTGCCAGACCCGCAACACCTTCCACTTCATTCGCAGCTACACTTGCAATGGTACACAGCACTTCTTCAGAAATCTCAACTGTACCCAATTCATTGGTAATATCCATATTATAAATCTCCTTTGAAATTTCTTTTTTTATATTATATCACACAATACTCTGTAATTGCAAGTTTTTTATATTTCACTTCACTCCGTTTTAATTTCGACAATTTTCACTGCCGCTGCACTTGCTTCAGATTCGCTAATCACAATCTCGTTGATTTGAGCAGCTTGCTCATTACTGAGCCCTTGCGTAGCCACAATCACATTTACAGAATCGTCACCAACATGCACCATACAATCCTTAAATCCTTTTGCCTTAACCAGATTTTCGATTGTCGATTCAACTTCTGTTACACGTACCATATTGATCAAATCATTATTTGCTTTTTCCTTTGCTTCGTTAGTAGATTCCGCACTGTCCGCAACCTTCTGTAACAATTCCAAGGCCTCATCGCGTGTCTGTTGCTTATTCAATCTACACTCTGAAAAATATGCATCAACATCCTTAGCGACTGTCTCAACCAGTTCCGCCTCACCCAACATTTTTTCTTCTTCATTATCCTTCGCCCCGACAATAACTGCTTCAGGATTAGCAGGATCAATATGATCAAGATATCGCCAATTTAAATAAACAGCGATACAAACAACCAAGGCCAACGATAAAAAAACAATTTGTTTTTTATTAATTTTCATACTAATTTCCTTCCTTCAATACCACACAAATTTTGTTGGTTCCAACATTTAATAATGTACTTACAGACTCGATAATAGATGATCGCACCGAAATATTTCGGGCCCCGTTACTAACAATAGTAACGCCTGCGATTTCCGGTAATCGCTCGCTGGCAACAACCGGTATTTCATTTCCGCTTTTATCCGTAATAACCAATACAGCCCCCTCTTCGCGAACATATTCTTTTTTTGAGCCGGACGAGAGTGTAATTGTTACTTTACATATTCCTGCACCGGTTACGTCAGTCAGCATATTTTCCACACGGTTTTCGAGTTCCTCAACATATTCTTGATCTTGTAAATTCACAGATGTTTTAATATCATCAGCCGTTTTGCCAAAATCAGCTGACATCAAAAGTGCTCCGACGATCATAACCAAAGGAAGATACCAGTAACGCCTCCACTCTTTTATATATTTCGAAAATTTAACCGTCATCACTCACCTCAATATTCGATTTTTGTATCTGATAGCGAGCAGCAAGCAATTCTTTTGCAAGTTCAGAATCCATCCCTTTGACACAAATATATTTTATGTTATATGTTTCCGCCTCAATTTCAAGCTTTGTAACACTCGCATTGATTTTTTGACCCATAAGAAAATGATTACATTCTTTACATAAACCTTCTTCAATAGAACTCATCACTGTTTTCTCCTCAATATATGCAGATGTGTCAAATTTAAAACCTTTTACTTTTAATTGACTCACAGAGTTTATGACAGATGAAATAACGACAATTGAGATAATTCCTTTAAGCAATTTATCGTTTAATCCGCCGGGCAAAAGCAGTTGCAGATAAGCCATTAATACCATCGAAGAACAAATAATAAATCCTATTTCTTTTAGACTCCCCATTTAAGCCACCCGTGATAATAAACCAAAAAAAGAAAATATCCCCATCATTGTAACGCCGCCACCTAAAGCAAGCAAAATATAAAAGCCATTTGAAAGAACATTGGCAATCTTCATAACAGTTTGATCCTCCAAGAAAGAAGACAGCCACTTACAAAGGGACCAACAAAAACCAAAAAGACCGGTTGTCAAAAGTGCAGGCAGCATAATAGATACTAAAATAAGGACGCCGCCAATTGCAAAAGCAGTTTTAGCGCCGGTTGCAACAGAAAATAATCCGTCAACACCTTGAGAAAGCGTACTTCCCACGATTGGTATTAATCCCGCCACAGCAGACTTGATATATTTTTTTGCCATAAGATCCCCTGCAGCAGCTACTCCGATTTTCATATTGAGGATCAACCTAAAGGCAGCCATAGCAAGTCCAATACACCACACAAAAAAACGCCGAATATACTGGGCAATAGCTGAAAAATTGTATTCATCCCCCGCAACCGAACATGCGCTGATTGCTAAATAAATATGGATCAACGGCATTAACAAATTTGACGATATAAAGCTGCCAACCTGCCCTAACAAAATCATTAACGATGAAAAGACACCGGCGCCGGCATTTTCACCCGCAGATATCATCACAACCGAAAACGACGGGATACAAGCAGTGCAAAAAATCTTCATACTCTCCAGTGAACCCTGAATCATTTCAACTGCTTTCTGAAGTCCGCTTTCAGCCAGTAGTGTTGTGGATACTGAAATAATTAAAATCAATACCGTTTTTATCCTCGAAGAATCAATCGTATTACAGCAATAGCGAATCCATACACTCAACAATGTCATTGCAACACCGGGCATTAAAATTTTAACCGCCGAAGCAAAAGTTTTTTTAAAAATAGACTTTAAATACGCCAAAAGATTTTTCATCTCCAATTGCTGCTGCAATTCGGCCGGATCTCGCAAATCGATATCATCCGGGAGCAAAGTATCATCCAGTCCCACTGAATATCGAAAGTCTTCAGAGTATTCCTCGTTTGCAGATACTACGGATGAAAATAAAAAAAACAAAATTAAAAATATTACAACTTTTTTCATTTTAAAAACCTTGTCACCAGTGCAAGAAACTCTTCAAACAGAGGCAGAGCTACTATCAACATAGAACAACGGCAGGCTAATACAATTTTATCCGCCCAGGTAACAGCACCAAAATCCTTGCAAATTCCTGATGTTATCTCGCTCAAATAACAAATTGCTATTGCCTTTAAGACGGTTCTAAAATATATTTCATTAACCTCTGCATATGTCGCCAATTGATACGCAAACTTGATCAGCGGAGGAATCTTTTCAACAATGAAGAGCAAAATTAATAATCCGCCGGCAATAAGTATAACGGACGCAAATTTATCTTGGGTGCTTTTTACCACCAGATATATCAGCAAAGAAGCAACAACCCCGGCGCACAATTGATAAATATTCATTGTATATCAAAAACCGTGCGAATCAATTCAAAGAATTCGCTTATTTTATTTAACAAAACAAACAGGACAACAAGAATTCCGGCCAAAGTTGTTAGTGTGGAGTACTCGTCTCTGCCCAATTTACCAAGGATCATATTAACAACCGCTACTATAATGCCGATCATACTGATTTTAAAAATTAATTCTACATCCATAATCAGAACAACAGTACTGCAACCAATAACCCAATAGCACCAAACACCAATGGCAGCGCCTTTCCGATTGTTGCATTTTCTTCCTCCAACTTTTTAGTAACAGTACTTAAATACTCGATAAAAGCACCGTTTGCGTCAATTGATTCCTGGTAAGTTCCCATCCTCAATTGATTAACTGTGGCTTCAAGTTTTTTTTCATCCTCCGACAGCAACCCATCAATTTTTTCAAAATTGATGATTTTTTGAGCAACGGTTCCTTTTTTAAGTAACGATTCGTCCAAAGAACTCCTAAATTCTTTCAAATCAACTTCATATTCACAAAATAAACCATAAATCTCATTAAGTGCATTTAAACGATTTATCCTTTGTAAGGTCGCCACCTTGCCAATAAAGTACCCGCCACTAACAATCAATGCTGCACCAATAATCTTTATCATCATATTGATTCACCGTTATCACTTTTTTAACCCGTCCCGGAGAACGAGCTCCCTTTAACAAAACAATTTTTGACAATGCACCGGCCTCCTTCAAACGGCGGATTTGCGGTCTACTGAATAGCTCTTCTTCGTCACGTGCGTGTGCAGTTGCCAAAAAAGGTACGCCTGCATTCATTGCCTCAAGCATTTTTTCTGTTTCAGCATCACTCCCTATTTCGTCACACACAAGAACCTGAGGCGACAGTGTCCGCAATGCTATCATCATCCCATATGGTTTAGGATAACCATCCAAAACATCCGCCAAAGGCCCCAATTTCTTTTGCGGTATTCGTCGAAATACCGAAGCAATTTCTCCACGCTCATCCACAACCGCCGAGCGAATTCCTTTATCAGAAAGAACGCGTACCAAATCGGTTAACAAGGTTGTTTTGCCTCCACAAGGCTCTGAAACAATTAATGTAGAACAAAACCTTCCTTCACAAAGCAACTTCGGAAACAGATGATCTGCGATCCCTTTAATATCACGACAGATACGAAAATTCATTGCAGAAATGTCACGAATTCGCGGTTTCCCCTCCCCATTAATTACAAAAGTACCGCAAATACCCACCCGATGTCCCCCGGGTAACGGAATATATCCGTTTTCCATCTGACTTTCGAATTGGTACACTGCACCGCGACAAATCTTCAACCACAATTCTTCCAGTTCGTCAGTGCTCGGCACCAAATTTGTTATTTGATAATTATTTTCGCCACAGCTGACCGATGAACCTATACCACATCGAAAACGGATCTCGGTTGCATTTTTCAGCAGTTCCATCGGCATCGCCTTAATTTTATCAATCCAAGAATCTTTAAAATATGGGTAGAGTTCAGTAACACCTTTTAACAATTCATCCTTTCCCATCGGTAGTTGTCCCTCCTTTGTTTAATTTTATGGACAAGAAAAAATAAATAGAACTCAAGTATATCGAATAATTTTCTCAACAAACTAACTAAAAAGGAGGAACACCACAATGAACCATACGATTAAACAGGTTTTTGCTCACCAAATTTTAGATTCAAGAGGAAACCCAACTATTGAAGCACAAATAATTTTAAATAGCGGCATCACCGCCTCTGCAGCTGTGCCCAGTGGCGCCTCAACCGGACAATATGAGGCTTTTGAACTGCGAGATGAAGAAGATCAATATAATGGAAAAAGCGTTCATCGGGCGATTGAAAACATCAATCATTTAATAAACGATGAACTGTCTGGGGTTGAAATATTTGACCAGGCATTAATCGATAAACTAATCATTGAATTAGACGGAACAGAAAACAAGGAACGTTTGGGCGCCAATGCCACGTTAGCCGTTTCTCTGGCTGCTGCGAGAACTGCTGCATGCGCTTGCCAGATGCCACTTTTCCGTTATTTGGGCGGAATCAATGCTACTACCCTGCCGGTACCGATGATGAACATTCTAAACGGAGGCGCACATGCAGGTAACAATGTTGAAATACAAGAATTTATGATTGTACCCATAGGCGCAAGTACCTTTTCGGATGCAATTGAACAATGCGTTCGTGTATACCACAGCCTTAACCACATTCTCAAGGAAGCCGGTCTTTACACAAATGTTGGCGACGAAGGTGGCTTTGCTCC
>JAZOXD010000316.1:0-4167 GCA_045659565.1 Eubacteriales bacterium
TCTAAAAACTGGCTTTAAAAGTTCTGTTAATCGCTTTCCGGAGTTATTTTATACTCCTCAAAAATACAATTAACGGGTTCCTCTTTTTATGATGCTGTTTAATTTTCAAAGTCCGCTGCTTCCCTGCTTTTTTGCAGGTGCTTGAATATGATAACACTTTCATTCTGAAAAGTCAAGCATTATTTTTGATTTTTTTATATTTTTTATTCAGCCTTAATTGCAGAGGTTTCGTACCCTCTTTTATTAAGGTATTGGATCAGTTCTTCTGTGGTTTTTGCGCTGGGACTAAGCAGGCCGCTGGCCTGAATTTTGAAGGTTCCATCCTGAGTGCCGGCAATTTGTTGCAAGGCGGATGCGGCGTTTTCCACCGATTCTTTTTTGCCTTGCAGGAAAAAGACCTCTTTTTCCACCACATCATTACTGTTTTTGCTGCCGGGCATACAACGCAGACAAAAACCAAAGGTGGAATAATCCAATTTGACCACATAGACATCGCCGTTTGTAGGCTGGTAAGAAACAATGACATTTTGGGTGCTGAGGGTGGCGACCAAAAGGATTGCCCCCAAAATCCCCAGAATTAAAATTTTATACTGGCTCCAAAATCCGTTTTTTTGCTGTTCCTGATAATCACGGTAGCTCATTATTTTTCCCTTTCTTAAAAATAGGTGTTTATTTTTTGAAATAAATATATTATAATGATTATATACCATTATAAGGGGTGTTCTATTTGAGTATTATATCACAAGACTTTGACCAATACAAGAAGTTTTCACATATCCATTTTGTTGGGATCGGGGGCGTTTCTATGTCCTCGTTGGCGATGATCCTGAAGCAACAGGGCAAAACCGTGACCGGTTCGGACACCGGAAAAAATCCTACCATCAAAAAATTGATCGATGCGGGAATTGTTGTTTACCCCACCCATGATGCAGACAATGCCGTAGGGTGCGATCTGTTGGTTTATACCGCCGCTGTTTCAGACAACAACCCGGAGTTGGTTTTTGCCCGGGAAAACAACATTCCCATGATGGAGCGGGCCGTATTGCTGGGATATATGACTGCGGAATTTAAAAATTCCATTGCGGTTTCCGGCACTCATGGAAAAACCACTGTAACCTCTTTGATTTCCTGCATCCTGAAAAAGGCCGAATTGGATCCTACTGTTCTGGTGGGAGCCAATTTAAAAGCCATTGGTGGAAACTATTGCCTGGGGCAAAGCGATTATGCCGTTTATGAGGCCTGTGAGTATGTAAATTCCTTCCATCATTTTTATCCCCATTGCGGAGTTATATTAAATATTGATGAGGATCATCTGGATTTCTTTAAAGATCTGGAAGCCATTAAGGATTCTTTTTGCCGTTTTACAGAAAATTTCAGCGACGGCGGATTTATGGTTGTGAACGGAGATGACAAAAATTGCCAATCTGTTCGGAATTATTACAAAGGCGAGACCCTGACCTTTGGTTTGGGCAATGAAAATGATTGCCGGGCCGAAAATATTCAGTTGGTTTCCGGTTACCCTCAATTTGATATTTATTATAAAGGAAGTTTTTGTACCCGTGTCGCCCTGAAGATCCCCGGTGAACACAATATCCTGAATGCTTTGGCATCTGCCTGTGCCGCATTCCGTTACGGCGTTGATCCCCATGCAGTAAAAGAAGGACTGGAAGCCTTCACCGGCGCTGACCGTCGGTTTGAAGTGAAGGGAACCTGCAACGGCGCATTTATCATCGACGATTACGCCCATCACCCGACCGAAATCGAAGCCACACTAAAAAGTGCCAAAGAGGTTTGCCAAGGGAAGGTTTATGTGGTGTTCCAACCCCACACCTTTACCCGCACCTTCTATCTGATGAAAGAATTTGCCGAAAAACTGGCTATTGCCGATCAAGCGGTTTTGACCGATATCTACGCCGCCCGAGAAATTAATAAGGTGGGTGTGAATATCGTGGATCTTAAAAACGCCATCCCCAACGCCATCTATATCAGCAAATTTGAGGATATCGCCGCTTATTTGAAGAAGGAACTGAAGCCTGAAGATATGGCAATTCTTATGGGCGCAGGAAACGTGAATACTATTGCGGAATTGATCGTCGAATAACAAAAGCCCTCGTTTACCAATCGGTAGACGAGGGTTTTATCATAGTTCAAGCTTACGGAATTTCAAAGGAGAAAGACCGGTGGCTTTTTTGAAGGCGTAAATAAAATGAGAAACACCCTGAAAGCCGGAGCGAGCCGCTACGATCTCCAAGGGGAATTCCGTTTGCAAAAGAAGAACCTTTGCCCGCTCAATCCGGCGGGAAAGAAGATAATCGTAAGGGGAGGTTTTTTCTGCCCGTTGGAAGATCTGAGAAAAATAGGAGGGGCTATAATGAACTTCCTCGGCAATCTGCCGCACAGTCAGTTTTTCCTCCAAGTGCTCTTCCATATATTCCTTGGCTTGCCGGATCGAGTCGGTAGCCATTGCGCCCTCTACACTTTCCCGAAGCGAGGCGATCCGACACATTAGAGTATGGATCTTTTGGGAAAGATGATATTCGCTTTCCCGATTTTTGACCCCATCGATCACCGAAAGCATCAATTGATGGCATTGGGCATTCCCTTTTATACACGGCCCCGCCTTTTGGATCATAGACTCCAGCCAAGGGCGCAGGGTGCCACCGTCCAGGTGGAGCCAGGTGAATTTAACAAAGTCGTCCGTATAATATTCGTGCTCCTGATAACAATCCACCAGGAGAAGTTCCCCCTTTTCGGCGCAAAAATGCCCACCGCCCTGGCGAAGCAGCAGGCGACCTTCGGTTACGTAAGCCAGCATCACGCTATCAAAATGCAGGCGATGAACACGGTAATGCTTATCCCGCTCAAACACCCCGACCACCAGCGGATAGAACAAAAATTCCTTTGCCGCCTGGGAAGGCGTATGAAAATAGATAAGGTGTTGCCCCCGGTTGTCCGTTTGTTGCATATATGAACCATAGGATTTCTAAATTTTTCGATATAAAATCAAAACAAATCCAGCAAAAAAATGATACAATAAAGAAAATAAGTTGTCAATGAAAAAGTTGTTTTTCTAAACGAAAGGAGAAGCGAAGATGGGATCGATCACTGAAAAGGATCGCGCTATCCTGCGGAAATTAGCGGAGCAGAAGGCCACCTATGCCCGGGATGACAAAAACAAGGCTATTTTAAAAAAATGGCAAGCCCAGGCGGAGCGACGCCGGGAAATGCCCACGGTTCGGTTGTTATTCAGCAACCTGCAGAGAGAGCTCATTGAGCCCAGACTGCAATGCACCGACCCCACGGCGCGGGAAATTGAAAGCGCCTTGCTCAAGAGTATGGTTGGTCGGGAACTGTTCGACGACGACACCCCCACCTCCTCCACCTTTGATCTGCGATGGGATACCTGGGTGGACCCCTTTGGGATCCCGGTGATCAAAAACAAAGACGCCCGTTCTCAGGGATATCACATTGAGACCGTGATCGAGGATCTGGAATGTGATTTTGAAAAACTCAAGGGGGGCTCCTTCGGTGCCAACAGAGAAAAGACCCTGGCATACCGGGATCAGATAAACGAGATCATCGGTGATATTCTTCCTGCAAGAATCATCGGTTCCTCCCTACGGGGGGCGATCACCAATCCTTTGGTGCATCTGATGGGAATGGAAAACTACTATATCTCCATGTACGATTGCCCAGAAGTTCTCCATCAGGTAATGGATATGGCCACCTCGGTCTATGAGCAGTATTACGATTTTTTGGAGCAGGAAAATCTGCTGTTGCCCATGGATGACTATACCGACGTGGGTCAGGAGACCTATGCCTTTAACAACGAACTCCCCAAGGAAAGGGTAACCAAAACCACCGAATGTTGGGGCTTTTTGGAATCCCAGGAGACTACGGCCGTTTCGGCAGATACCTTCGGCGAATTCGTCTTTCCCTATCAGGACCGATTGGTCAAGCGCTATGGGTTGCTTTCTTACGGCTGTTGCGAGCGGGTGGACGCCATCTGGCCCGACTATCTCTCTAAGTGGGAAAACCTGAGAAAGCTTTCGGTCTCCCCCTTCAACAACGAGGAGCAAGTCGGCGACTATCTGCGGGGCAGTAACGTGGTTTATTACAGCAAGCCCCGGGCAGACCTGGTTACCGCTCCGGAGGGCTTGAACGAGG
>JAZOXD010000317.1:0-2660 GCA_045659565.1 Eubacteriales bacterium
CCTCCAGCATCCGCATAATATCCTTAATAAACTCGGCGCCTTTTCCAAAAAGCTTGCTGAACTGCTCTAAAATGTCTTCAAAGCCCAGTTCGGAATCGTAAAGTACCCGGGCAAAGGCGAAAAAGTTTAAAAGATTATTCCAATGATTAAAGCATTCCAACTGGGTGCCGCTGCCGCTGATTCCTTCCCGGATCATAAATTTGGCAATGGCCTGCATCTCGTCTGCGGCGGGGAGGATGCGCTGGCGGGCGTTGTAGTTACCCATATAATAATCGTAGAAAACGGTGTTTTTGCAAATTTTGCGATAACTCAGCTGGGTTTCGGCATATTCGGTGCCGATGATGCCGCTGCCGTCAGGTGCGCCGCATTTCCGCAGACCGCTACCCTGACCGTTCCAGGTGGCCTGGTCAATGAGCACGCCATCACAAAGGTTGGTGCCTTCGGGACATTCCCAAAGGTCCTGATAGATTAATACATCAATTTTAATATGGGGCAGTTCCTTGCGAATCTGTTGCGCCAAAGCGTTTTCAAAATAAAGATAATTCTGGGTCTTGGTGTAGGGGGCACATTTGGGGCAATGGCATTGATCTGCTTTATGATCGTTGGGCCAAAAGGCCAGGCAATCCACCACCGGGTTTTCCTTCAGCCATTTTACGGCATTTTTTGCAATGGTGGCAATGCAGTCCTCATTACGGCAACAAAGCACCAGCTGGCCGTTGTAATCCCCGATCTCATAGCGGGAGCCATTCGCCTCCAAGCGAAAATATTCCGGGTGGGTCTCCCGGTATTTTTCCGGGAAATATTTGTTGCCGAAGGGGGGCAGGAAGGTGAAGATGGATTGATGATGACCAACGGTGAGCTTGATGCCCCGCTTTTCCAGTTCCGGCATCAACCCAAGTTCCTGTAAGCCTTCATAAACGCTTACCCAGGTGAGCAACCGATTATAGCGGTTTTTAGCTAGCCAATCGATGAAGGGCAGGGTCAGGGCCCGGTCGGGGTCTCCCGCCCAGACGCTGAATTGGGAAATAGCGGTGCGGTAGGGCAGGTCGGCCTTTTCCTTGCGGTATTCCCCTTTCGGCAGGGTGAATGAATCTGCCTTGGGGAGCACCGGTTGATAGGTGGCAAAGCAAAAACCGAAATACCGCTCCAACAATTCGTAAACTGCATACAGAAGGCCGTTTCCGTTACCGGAAAGGAGAATGACGTTTTCTTCCACCCGGATGGAAAAGCCTTCGTTGCCCAACTGCTCATCGTTGGCGAAAACAACCTGTTTTTCGGCCTTTTCGGCATGGGTCAATCCCAGCAGTTTCAGATATTTGATTAATTCTTCAGCGGCAAAGCGTTCCAAGGGGCCTTGGCCGAAGGATGAAACGGAAAAAGGGTTGCTTTTGCAAAGTATCATTTTTTAATACTTTCTCCAAACCATTTTATCTACCACACCGGTGTAGCTTTGGATCAGTTTGACCACCTTGGTAGAAACATTTTCTTCCACATAATCGGGAACGGGGATGCCGTGGTTGCCGTCCAGGTTCATTTGAACAGCGGTATCCACCGCCTGCAGCAGGGACTTTTCGTCGATGCCCGCCAATACGAAGCAAGCCTTATCCAAAGCCTCGGGCCGTTCGGTGCTGGTACGGATGCAAACGGCGGGGAAGGGATGCCCCCCGCTGGTGAAGAAGCTGCTTTCCTCGGGCAGGGTGCCGCTGTCGGAAACGCAGCAGAAAGCGTTCATCTGCAGGCAGTTGTAATCGTGGAAGCCCAGGGGCTCGTTGCGGATCACCCGAGGATCCAGTTGGAAGCCGCTGGCTTCCAGACGGTTTCTGGAACGGGGATGGCAGGAGTACAAAATGGGCATATCGTATTTTTCAGCCATTTTGTTGATGGCATTAAATAAGGAAAGGAAGTTCTTTTCCGTGTCAATATTTTCTTCCCGATGGGCAGAAAGAAGAATGTATTTGCCCTTTTCCAGGCCCAGGCGCTGATGTACGTCCGAAGCCATAATGGAATCCAAATTCTGATGCAGAACTTCTGCCATGGGGGAGCCGGTCACATAGGTGCGCTCCTTGGGCAGGCCGCAATCTGCCAGATAACGGCGGGCGTGCTCGGAATAGGCCAGGTTCACGTCGGAGATGATATCCACGATCCGGCGGTTGGTTTCCTCCGGAAGGCATTCATCCTTGCAGCGGTTGCCGGCTTCCATATGGAAGATGGGGATATGCAGCCGTTTGGCGGGGATGGCGGAAAGGCAGGAATTGGTGTCGCCCAAAATCAGCATGGCATCGGGCTTGATCTGGGCCATCAGTTTATAGGAGCAATTGATGATATTGCCCACGGTGGCGCCCAAATCATCGCCAACGGCATCCATATAAACGTCGGGATCCGCCAACCCTAAGTCGCGGAAGAAGATGCCGTTGAGGTTATAATCATAGTTTTGGCCGGTATGGGCCAGGATACAATCGAAATATTGACAGCATTTATTGATTACGGCGGCCAGGCGGATGATCTCCGGCCGGGTGCCTACGATGATCAGCAGCTTCAGCCTGCCGTTTTCCTGCCACTGTGCCATTTGCTCTCTCCTCTTTCCCGGCTCTTACGCCTCATACCGGTTCATAGAAGGTATCCGGATACTCCGGATCGAAAACCTCGCTGGCCCACATCAG
>JAZOXD010000318.1:0-2785 GCA_045659565.1 Eubacteriales bacterium
AATGTCCACTCTCTTCCATAGAACTCCCCTTGTGGCCACAGATGATCACGTGGTCCAGCAGGGTAACCCCTGCATCCGCCAGTTGCTTATGAACCGAACGGGTAGCGGTAAAATCGAACAAAGAGGGGACGGTGCTATGAAAATGATTGTGGGCCATCATCATATAACGACAACCCTTCGCCTTTTTTAAAAGCTCCATCATTCGTTTGAAGCGAATCTCCACCGCCTCTGCCGAACCGGTATACAACAGATCGTTGCGGATCACTTCGTATCTGCTGTTCAGGAAGGTGACATAAATACATTCCTCCAACCGACCCATAAAGTGGGGCAGGTAATACCGGATCCGATGATGATAATCGTCCATTTTAAGAGGACCGTCAAAAAATTCCACTGCATAACGACGGAACAACTCCGCCAGTAAGCGAATGAACCAGGCGCTGCTTTCGCCCATATAATCAATCTTTTGCAGCCCCTTCAGGTCTGCCTTGAACAGATCCCGGAAGGTGCCGTATTCATTCAACAGCAAGTGGGCCAGCTCGTTGGTATCCTTACGGGGGATGGCATAGCCCATCACCAGTTCCAAAATCTCGTGGTCCAGCAGCGTATCAATGCCGTGTTCGGTAATTTTATCCCGCATCCGTTGGCGGTGATCCTTATGCAATCCTTCGCTCATCAGTGATCCATTACCTCATAAACTCCATTCAGCACGTGGGTGGGTTGGTAGGGGAACCGTTCCAGTTCTTCCCGGGTGGTCACCCCGCTGAGCACCAGCACCGTATCAATCTCCGATTCCACCCCGGCCACAATATCTGTGTCCATCCGGTCGCCGATAATGGCGATATCCTCTTCCTCACAGCCCAAAAGGTTCAGGCCGTTGCGCATCATCAAGGGATTGGGTTTGCCCAGATAGTAGGCCTGCTTGCCGGTGGTCAGCTCGATGGGCGCCACTAACGCCCGGCAGGCGGGGATGATGGCGCCACCCTTGCCCGGGCCGGTCAGGTCGGTATTGGTTCCGATCAGCTTGGCGCCGTCCTGCACCAACTGAACCGCCTTTAAGATGGCGGCGTGGTTATAGTTGGCGGTTTCGCCCACCACCACATAATCCGGGTTCACATCGTTCATGGAAATCCCCGCATCGTAAAGGGCGTTCATCAGTCCCGGCTCGCCGATCACATAGGCGGTGCAGCCGGGCTTTTGTTTGGCCAGATAAGCAGCGGTGGAAAGGGCCGAGGTATAGAAATGGGATTCATCAATCTCCAGCCCCAGCCGCCCCAACTTCATGGCCAGTTCCTTGGGGGACCGTTCGGAACTGTTGGTCAGAAACAAAAACTTTTTATTTTCTCGATAAAGCCAATCCACAAATTCCTTTACCCCGGGCAGCAGCTGGTTCTGATGATAGATCACGCCGTCCATATCGCAGATAAAGCCTTTTTTATCGGATAATTTCATTGATCTTTACCTCACTCCAAAAAATCCATGGGATCCAGCCCCATCATGGGCAGCAGCCGGGTAATCAACAGGCGATAGCGCATATAGGGGTGATAGCGCATGGCATCGGCCATAAATTCCGGAGAAACGTGAACCTCCTCCGGGTCCACCGGTGCGCCGGCGATCTTCATCATCTTTAAAAGTTCCTCATTGGTGGGCAGTTCTTCCCGGATAATCTCCCGGATCTTGGGCCAGCATTCCTCCAACTTTTTGGGATCCACAATATCGGTAATGGTGGGATGGTTCAGTTTTTCCACATCCGGCATCAATTCCGGCGCATAATGGGCCCGCACATCCTCCCAATCGGTGGGATCGGCGGTGCAATGGATGCTCTCCAGCCGGTCCGCCAGGTTGCGGTAGATCTTATTGCAATAAACGGTGCCCACGCCCACCTTACGGCCGTGAAAATCGGGCCAGATACCCTGGATCACCTTATGACATTCCAGATAATGAGAAACCACGTGCTCTGCACCGCTGGCAGGGCGGCTGGTTCCGGCCAGCTTCATGGCCAAGCCTGTCATCACCAACGCTTCCATTACGGCACCGGCGGCTTCCTCGCTTTCTTCGGTGATGCGGGGTGCCAGGGCCGCAATGCGGTCGGCGGCCTCCCGGGTCAGGGCGGCAATGTTATCGCAATAATATTCATCGATCAGAAGTTGAGCCACCCGCCAATCCACCAAGCCGATATATTTGGCGATCATATCACCAAAGCCGGAGGATTTCAAAATCACCGGCGCCTTGGCCAAAATGGCGGTGTCGGCAATGATGATCCGGGGTTGGGCTGCTTGCCAGGAGCTCTTGAAGTTGTTTTCAATAATGGGCGCCGTATCAGAGGCAAAGCCATCCATGGAAGGGGCGGTGGCAAAGATACAGTAGTCCTTTTTCAGCCGATAGGAAGCCACCCGGCAAATATCGTTCAAAGAGCCGGTGCCCACCGAGATGATCCCATCCACATCGGCGGCCAGGGCCTCCACTTCCTCAACCTGTTCCACCTTGGCGGAAAGCATATTCTTATAAATCAACTGCTTCAGTTCAAAGCCGGCCTCGTTCAAGCTTCCCAAAAGACCGTCAGCGGCGGCCAGAGTGTTTTCATCGGCCACCAGCAATACCTTTTGGGGATAGCCGGCATTTTTCAAAATTTCGCCGGTGCGGGCAGTCAGCCCACTGCCGATCTCCACAATCTCTGTATCAAAGGTATGTACCCGCCCGCAGGGACAATCCTTCATATTGGCTAAAATTTTCTTCAGATCCATTTTATTTTCCTCCTAAATGCCGATTCCTCCCTTCGGCGGCCAAC
>JAZOXD010000319.1:0-6481 GCA_045659565.1 Eubacteriales bacterium
CTCCCGCAGGCAACGACCTCAAGACTATCGTTTACGGCGTAAACAACGATTCTCTTACTGCTGACGATCAGATCATTTCCGCAGCTTCCTGCACCACCAACTGCCTTGCTCCCATGGCTCAGGCTCTGAACAACTACGCTCCCATCCAGAGCGGTATCATGACCACCGTTCATGCTTACACCGGTGACCAGATGGTTCTGGACGGTCCCCACAGAAAGGGCGACCTGCGTCGTGCTCGTGCTGCCGCTGTGAACATTGTTCCCAACAGCACCGGCGCTGCCAAGGCTATCGGCCTGGTTATCCCCGAACTGAACGGCAAGCTGATCGGTTCCGCTCAGCGTGTTCCCGTTCCCACCGGCTCCACCACTCTGCTGGTTGCCGTTGTTAAGGGCAAGGACATCACCGCTGAAGGCATCAACGCTGCTATGAAGGCTGCTTCTTCCGCTTCCTTCGGTTACACCGAAGAACAGCTGGTATCTTCTGATATCGTTGGTATCACCTACGGCTCTTTGTTCGATGCTACCCAGACCATGGTTGCTAAGATCGACGAAGACACCTATCAGGTTCAGGTTGTTTCTTGGTACGACAACGAGAACAGCTACACCAGCCAGATGGTTCGCACCATCAAATATTTCGCTGAACTTGCCTAAGTTAAGCAATATGCGTAAAAAAAACAAGCCGAGAATTCTCGGCTTGTTTTTTATTTGCCTTCGTATTGACATTCTTTCTGTCTCCGTATATAATGAAATTAACCCAATTAAATAAAAGGAGGGACATACGATGACACGTTATCCACCGCTTGTTTCCGATCACCATCCTTTTGCCGGGTATTTTTCGAAATTTGTTTTATAACACGCGTTCACGTCGCTGTTCAGCGGCGAGGGCGCGTTTTGTCTTTTTGCCCTTTGAGAAAGGAGATTTTATGAAATTTTTAAAAGCATTAATTGCATCTATCGTTATTCTATCTCTTCTTTTGAGTTGCTGTTCCTGCTCTGTGGAATACCCGGAAGAAACAACCATTGTAAACGGGGAAGTCCAAATCGATCCGCCCTCAGATAAACTTTTGCGAAAAATCGAAAAGGATTACCGCAAAAATGAGGGGTATGATGATATAGAGTATTATGTTCTAACTTATTACGGCTGTTACAGAAAAGCAATTCCTGTGAATATTTATGGCGTCGGATTGGACTACCCTGCAGTAGAATACTACTACGAAGTTGCCGGTTATACACTCGATGGTTCCGACGGTAGTATGATTTACGTATGGAAAAACGGGAAATTTACAACTTTACCGAAAGCTTATGAACAAGGAATATTAACCAAAGAAGATATTGATATGATGTTTAGCGGAAAAGCGATTCATTATTCTTACTCATTGAAATGAAAGGAGCTTTGAATGCGTTTTTTTAAAAGTTTATTATCGTTTCTATTGGCGTTCACTCTTTTGACGGCGGGAACTTCTTGTTCCGATAAAACCAATTCTATCCATGATCTGCAACCGCAAAATACCACGATCATAGATGGAGTGATACAGATGGAATTACCTTCGGATAAATTCCTGCTGGAAATTGAAAAGGACTACCGAGCGTTTGAAAAGAAAAACGGCAGATATGATACGGCATATCACGTCAAAAACTATTTCGGCTTTTATGACGGTGCCGTTCCCGTGATTCTTGAGGGAGAGGACTTGGGCTATATAGAAGAAATAACGAATGATACCATTGACGGTTATGAATTTCAATACCCCAACGGAAACCAAATGGAAATCTGGTTTTTCGGAACATTTTATTCTTTAAGCGAAGCATATGAAGAAGAAATCATCACCAAAGATGAACTGAATCTTTTACATCAGGTTTATTATGATAAATCCGAAAAAGTAGACCACGGCTTCGAAAAGTACAATGATGCGCGGCAGCATTTCACAAGACTTTCCCCCTCGCTTCAAAAGAAACTTAAAAAATCGTACAAAAAGATCAGCAATTTTCCTCTTTGCTTGTACGATTTTGAAGTAAAGAAGTGGAGTGACTATTGCTATGGAAACTATAATGGCTGTGTCGTGATATTTTCCCCCGGAGATCTTACGGTTGAAGGAGCCTATAGTGTTGCGGGAATTACGTTTACCCATTCACAAAATATTAACTTGTACGGCTACTATAAAGGAAAAATGTATTCTTTAAAAGAAACTTACGAAAAAGGGTATATTACAAAGGCGGACATTGCAAAAGCGGAGGAGAATCATAGAGCAATCCAACAGTACATGCATTGGAAAAGATGGGGAATTTAGGGGTTTGGGGCCGGGCCCAATAGCAGAAAAGAGCCGAAGCGAAATGCTTCGGCTCTTTTCTGTTGATAGATTTTATTTGCAGAGCAGTTCTGCGATCTGCACAGCGTTGGTAGCGGCGCCCTTGCGAACCTGATCGCCGGAGCACCAAATATTCAAGCCCTTGGGATCGGTAAGATCCTTACGGATACGGCCAACGAAGACCAGATCCTGATCGGAGGTATCCAGGGGCATGGGATATACGTTATTAGCCAGATCGTCCACCAGTTTACAACCGGGGGCATTGGCAATGATTTCACGGGCGGCTTCCACGGAAACAGGTTCCTTGGTGCGAACCACCACGTTGATAGAATGGCTGCGTACCACAGGCACCCGCACGCAGGTGCAGCTAACCAGCAGTTCGGGCAGGTGCATAATCTTTCTGCCCTCGTTTTGCATCTTCATTTCTTCGGTGGTATAGCCTTCGGTGCTTTCGCCGCCGATCTGGGGAATCAGGTTATAAGCGATCTGATGGGTGAACACTTTGGGTTCCACTTTTTCGCCCTTATTCAAGGCTTCTACCTGTTCCGCCAATTCCACGGGGCCGCCTGCCCCTGCGCCGGAAACAGCCTGATAAGTAGCGGCCACCATAGTTTCGATGGGGCTCAATTTATTCAAAGCGTTTACCGCCACCAAGGTAATGATGGTGGAGCAGTTGGGGTTGGAGATGATGCCCTTATTGTTCAAAGCATCCTCGGGGTTGATCTCGGGCACCACCAAAGGAACCTCGGGATCCATACGGAAAGCGCTGGAGTTATCTACAAACACGGCACCGGCAGCATTGATGGCAGGGGCCAGTTCCTTTGCCAGGGCGTTGGTAGCGGCGCCCAGGACGATATCCATTCCTTCAAAAGCATCCTTACAAGCCAGTTCCACGGCAAGTTCTTCGCCCTTAAAGGGAATCTTTTTACCCACACTTCTTTCGCTGGCCAACAATTTCAGTTTGCCCACGGGGAAGTTTCTTTCTTCCAAAACCTTCAGCATCTCGCGGCCCACCGCACCGGTAGCGCCCAGAATTGCAACATTCTT
This sequence comes from Eubacteriales bacterium, assembly GCA_045659565.1. Taxonomy (GTDB): domain Bacteria; phylum Bacillota; class Clostridia; order Oscillospirales; family QAKW01; genus QAKW01. The sequence continues at coordinate 3,350 of JAZOXD010000319.1, forward strand.
CAAAGCCATTTTCTATATTCTCCTTAAAACTTATTCTAAAATAGCAGCCACAAAAGCGGCGGGATCTTCCTTTTGGATCTCTTCCATCTTGTCAGCCAATTGAGCCACGCTCATTTTAGCGGTGATCACACCGGCGCCCAATTTTTCTTCCGCCAGGTCAGCGGCTAAGGAAGCGGTGCTTCTCAGATAAAAGCGATATTCAGCAATATCGTTAGAAATAGGAACATAGCCCTTATTTTCGGCATAAAAAACCTTAACCCCAGCCATAATATCGGCACAGTCTTTTACCACATTGGAGGCGGTGGGATAGCGGCCGGCACCCTGGCCGTAGAAACTCATATTGCCGGCATATTCGGCTTCATACGAGATCATATTGAAATTGGAGTTGACCGCACCGAACAAAGCGTTCTTGTTCATTACGGTGGGGATCACATATGCGGCAATCTTGTCATCCTTACGGGCGGCATTACCCAGCAGTTTACAAACCAGACCGGCAGCCTTAAAGCCGTCAATATCGGCAGCGCTGATATGACGGATGCCGAAGGTGGGGATCTCCTCCGCCTTCAGGGAAGCATCAAAGGCCACATTGGCGGAAAGCATCACCTTTTGCAACACATCCTTACCATCGATATCCGCTGAAGGATCTGCCTCTGCATAGCCCAAAGCCTGGGCTTCGGAAAGAGCGGTTTTAAAGGAAACGCCCGCTTCGGTCATATTGGAAAGGATATAGTTGGTGGTGCCGTTCATAATGCCCCGAATGGAATGGATCTGATCCACCCGCTTGGCATTTTCCAAAGCGGTGAGCCAGCCGATTCCGCCACCAACAGAGGCAGTGGACCGGAAAGCCACATTATATTCCTTTGCCAAGGCAGTTAATTCATCATAAAAGGTTGCCACCAGAAACTTGTTGGCGGTGACCAAATTTTTACCTGCCTTCATAGCGGCAGAGGCAAATTCAAAGGAAGGATGCAGGCCGCCCATCACCTCGATGACGGTGTCCACCTCCGGATCCTCCAGGATATCCTCAAACCGGTGAGTCAGTTCGGGGACGCCGACCTCCCGCAGATCCAGCACATATTTTACCTTTGCGCCGGGCAGTTCCTTCAGGATATCGTATACGCCAACACCGATGGTGCCGAAGCCTAAAATTCCGATTACCATAGTTTTTAACGCTCCTTCGTTTGTCCACAGACGAACATTGTCTTTCCGTGGTGGACAAATGATTGTGTAATGTGAACATTATAACTGAAAGCCCGCATAAAATCAAGGCTTTTTTCATCCCAAATATGAAACTGTGATTTTTGACAAAAAAACGATCAAAAGTGCAGAGTTTTATATGCAACACGGTCTCCAAAAAACAATACCGCTATATTATATATAATTTGTAAAAAAAATACAACCCTATAGACGAAATTGATTTTAAATGTTATAATAGAGTTTAATACGAATAGGAGGAATCCTTTATGTTAAGAAACATTATCGGCGTGATATACATGGTCGGCTATCTGGTTGGGGCCTTGCCCCTACTCTGGCGGGCCAATTGGTTAAAAAAACATCGGCCGGAGGCGCTGGATGCATACATCCGCCCCAAGATTGTAAAATTTGCCCAACGGATGCTGAAGATGGCAGGCACCAAGGTGGAGGTAACAGGGCTGGAGAATATTCCGGAGGAAGCCACCCTAACTGTATTTAACCACCAAAGCTATTTTGATGCCTTTATCATCATTGGTTATATCCCCACCACCAAGGGTGTGGTTGCAAAAAAAGAATTGGAAAAGGTTCCCCTTTTGAGCCATTGGATGCGGGTTGGCGGTTGTCTTTTTATTGACCGCTCCTCCCCCCGGGCGGGAATGCAATGCATTATGGATGCAGTGGAGCGGCTAAAAGCCGGCGAAAGCGTTTCCATTGCGCCGGAGGGCACCCGCAGCAAAACTGCTGAAATGTTGGATTTTAAGGGCGGCGCCTTTATGATGGCCACCAAGGCGGAAGCACCGGTAATGCCCGTTTGCATCCACGGAGCCGCCAAGATTTTTGAGGCCAGCAACTACCGGCTGACTCCCACCACCGTGAAGGTGGAAATATTGCCGGTGATCTCTACCAAGGGGATGTCCCGACCCGAGCAAAAAGCCTTGCCTGATCTGGTGAGGGCCAAAATGCAAGAAGTATTAGAACCTGAAAAGGAAAAGGAGTAAGATAAAAATGAAAAAGTTTTCTTTGATCGCATTGATCCTGACCCTGGCTTTGCTGTTGACCGCCTGCGGCGGCCCCGCCACCTTTGAAGAAGCCGATGTTTCCAAGCTGGTGACCCTGGGCGAATACAAGAGTCTGCCCTATTCCGGTGTCGTTCAACAGGTGAGCGATTACGAAATGACTTTGGCATTAAACAAGGCCCTGTCTGACAAGGGCTATTCCACCGTTTCCAAGGATAAAATCACAGAGGGAACGTTGCAAATCGGGGACACCGCCAACATCGATTTTGTGGGCAAAAAAGCCGGCGTTGCTTTTGATGGCGGCACCGGAAGCGGCTATTCCCTGGAAATCGGCAGCGGTTCCTTTATCGCCGGGTTTGAAGAAGGAATGGTTGGAATGAAAGTGGGCGAAGTACGGGCCCTGAACCTGACCTTCCCCGAAAATTACGGCAGTGCCGAACTGGCCGGGCAGGCAGTGGTGTTTGATGTAACCCTGAACCACATTGAAAGCCGCACCACCTACAACGAACTGACCGATGCCATTGCCAAGGAGTTGGACAGCAAGGTTTCCACCGCCGCCGAATATATAGCCAATAAACGGAGCGAGTTGGAAGCTACCTATAAGAACGAATTTGAAACCGAAAAGAAAAGCGCTCTGTGGTCCAAAGCAGTGGAAAATGCAAAGGTTTCCGAACTGCCCCAGAAGCTGGTGAAGCTGACCAAGCAGGAGTTTTTGGATTACTACACCGCCATCGCCAAGCAGAATGCTTATGATACCCTGGACGCCTTCCTTACCGCAAATAAGATCTCTAAAGACGATTTTGATAAAAAGGCCGAAAGCTATGCAGAAAACATCGTAACCTCCGAGTTGGTGGCTTATGCCATTGCCAAGGCCGAAGGATATACCCCCGCCGACGAGGATGTGAAAAAGGCCGCCGCCACC
>JAZOXD010000320.1:0-3297 GCA_045659565.1 Eubacteriales bacterium
AGTATTTCGCAGCTTAACCCGTGACGCATTGTCACGGGTTGGGTTGCAAATCATTAACCTTAAAAACAAAGAAAAATATGGGTTGTTTACAAACTATCAACGGAATTGCCAGGGATTGCAGTACCAATATCGGCGGACTGAAAAAGGTTTATATTGCTCCGTACGATGAGGGCCTGACTATTGCCCTGACTGACGGGGCGATCGGAACTTTCACGCCGGGCGGAGCTGCCGCAAAGTTCAAGGCGTTCAACTTCCGCAGCGGTGCGGCCAGCCTGACTTCAACTTCAACCATTGACGCCGTTTCCGGCGTGAATATGGTGCAGACGCAGCTGGTTATGAACTTCGGCCGTATGGAAGCAACCAAAAGGGCCGAGATTCAGGCACTTTTGCAGGGCGAAGTCCAGGTTATCGCAGTAGATAACAACGGCGAGTCCTGGTTCCTGGGTTATGATACTCCGGTGGTTGCCATCGGAAGCCAGAACGCCCAGAGCGGAGCCGCCAAGACCGAAGCGAACCAGTACAGCATTACGCTTCAGGATGAAAGTGCCCTGCTGCCTTACAGCTTTGCAAGCAGCAGCGTTTATTCCGCTGCCATTGAGGAAGTTTCATAGCGTTTTCATAATCATTTAGTGTTATTGGTTTTTTGGGTGCAGGGGCGGTTTTAATTCCGCCCTTGCATTTTTAGAAAAAGGGAACGAATGGAATACAGGACAATTTACAAGAATAACCAGACTAAACAGGTTTTCGTTTTCTCTGCCGAGGATACCGGAAGCACCCGGTTTTACCGCTTCCCGGTTCCGCAGGGCCTTACGCCAGGCGATTACGATTATTTCATAATCCAGGCGGACGGCGAGCTGGTTATAAACGAAAACGATGTAAGGCTTTCCACGATTGACGGCGAAAAGATTGCGGTCCTGGACTGCGGCGTGGCTCAGGTGGGAAAGATTACACGCAATTATACTACCTACGACATTACAAAGACTTACAAGGCTTATGGAGAACAAGCAGAATGACAAAGTAAGGGTGGCGTTCGCCGCAACTGGGAAATATCTGGATATAGAGCTTCCGGAGCCGATACAAAAAGAAGTAACCGGGAAGCAATATATTCCGTACGGCCGTTTTAACACCTATCCGGATTATCTTTTATCCTTGTACCAGAATTGCAGTACCCTGAAAGCGATTATTGACGGAAATGTAAACTATATCCTGGGGGAGAATTTCAGCCTGAAAGACGGATTTTTAACCCAGGCGGAAGCGGAAGAAATGCTCAGGGAGCTGGCAAGGGATTTCCAGATATTCGGTTATTGTTTCGTTCAGGTATTACGCAACCCGATGGGGGATATTATAGGGCTGGAACGCCTGCCGGCGGAATATGTGAGGACGGACAAGGACCACCAGGCTTTCTGGTATTGTGAGAAGTGGGGAAGCAGAAGCAAGGCGGTGGTCTATCCGGCTTTCGTTCCGGACTTTGCGACCGCAGAAAGTTCCGTGTATATGATAGGAAAGGGGCGTGGCGTCTATCCGGAACCGGTCTGGTCCGCCGCCGTCAAGGATGTGGAAATGGAGCGGCGAATTGAGGAGTTCCATTTGAACGAACTGCGTAACAACTTTTTAAGTTCCGCCATCGTAAATTTCAATAACGGCCCGGTTTCTTCCGAGGTGGCCGAGCAGCTGGAAAGGGATATGAGGGAAAAGCTGGGGGGCACCGAAAACGCCGGCCGCCTGGTCCTTTGCTTTAATGAGAATGTGCAGAACCGCACCACGATTGACCGCCTGGCTTCCGACAACTTTGACACCAGATACCAAGCTTTGGCGAGCCGTGTAAGGGAGCAGATTTTTATAAGCTTCAAGGCCCAGCCTATTTTGTTCGGCTTGACTTCGGAAACGAACACCGGGTTTAGCACCCAGGAATTTAGCGACCTTTTCCGGCTCTATGACAAAACGATGATCCGCCCGGTGCAGCAGATGTTTGCCAGGGCGTTCAGCCATATAACCGGCCAGAGCGACTTCCTTACATTTAACACCTTTACGATTTAACGACAATGGTTTATATTGACAGCGAACAGGAATTTATCCAGATACCGAGGACGGCAGGGGAAGGGCCGGGATACACCCCGGCACCGACACCGACACCGGCCGGCGTTCCGGCGGTATCGCTGGACCTTCCGGAAGAAAGCACGGAATATGTAAACACCGAGGAAATGCTGGCGGATATAGGCCTTTCTTCCGCTCAGCTGGACCAGATGCTGGCCGGCGGTTTTGTCTATGTTTACGACCGCCAGAAGGACCGCTTCCTTCCGTTTATGGTTATAACCCGGAACGAGGTATTTTTCGGGTATTACACAAGCGATGGGGCGGACTATTATTTTATAAATTTTGAACTTCATTTTATTAACCATACGGAACAATGATACTCCTTACTTCAACCGAATATATTAAAAGCCATTCCGGACTGAACGACAATACCTTTGACAAGATGATCGTTCCGGCCCTGGAAAGGGCCCAGGATATTGAGCTTACCGAGGTCCTGGGCGAGTGCCTGGTGGAAAGCCTGAAAGCGAAGGTAAACGATGGAAGTATAACCGAGCCGGAAAATGTTTCATACAAAGCCCTTCTGGACAAGTATATCCAGCCGTTTTTGACTTACACAACCCTGGCGAATGTAACCCTGGAACTGGGCCAGGTTATGGGCAACGGCGGAATGGATACCATTACGGATGAACACCGGCAGAGCCTTACCTTTGATGAAAGGGGCCAGATCAAAGACTATTGGACGCATCACGCAGACGCCTACCGCCTGAAAATGCAGGTTTTCCTTAAAGAAAATTATTCCGTATTCCCTGAGCTGGCCGGCTGTTCCTGCTACGGCGGCCCGGAACTCAATTCCGCCGCAACCACAACCATCTGGCTGGGCGGAGTAAGGGGCAAGATTATTCCTGGATTCAAAAAATATACCCGATGACGCTGCGAGAAATTTACACGCTTCTGGAAGGGTATGCCCGAAGGCTCCCGGACATCCGCACGATCATTGAAAACGATGTGCTGAAACTGAACGAACTGCGTACGGCGGAATACGGCGTGTTCGCCATTACCCAGAACAGCCACACCGGCACGGAAAGCCAGCTCGCTTTCAGCCTGAACCTTTTTTATATTGACCGCCTTACGAACTCCGGCGACAACGAGGTCCAGGTGCAGAGCCACGCAATAGAAATGCTACGGCAGATACTGAACTTTGCGGCGGAAGGGGGCCTGGTTGTCGGGGATGCACAATATAACACCTTTACGGACCGGTTCCAG
>JAZOXD010000321.1:0-3801 GCA_045659565.1 Eubacteriales bacterium
ACAACGGTCTTGGTTTCTTTGTCGGCAGGAGCGGAGATAACAACCTTCTTAGCGCCGGCATTGATGTGAGCCATGGACTTCTCTTTGGTGGTGTAGAAACCGGTGCACTCCAGAACAACGTCAACACCGATCTCGCCCCAGGGCAGATCAGCAGCGTTCTTCTCGGCATAGATCTTGATGGTCTTGCCGTCTACGGTGATTTCGCCTTCGCCGGCGGTGATTTCATGCTCGTAACGACCCTGAGCGGAATCGTACTTCAGCAGGTGAGCCAGCATAGCAGCATCGGTCAGGTCGTTGATGGCAACGATCTCATAACCTTCAGCACCGAACATCTGACGGAAAGCCAGACGACCGATTCTACCGAAACCATTAATAGCAACTTTAACAGACATGGATATATCCTCCTAAAAAAATTATTTACCGCTAAATATTATAGCGGTTTTCAAATTTTTTTACAAGTCTTTTTTAAAGTTTTTCCATATTATAATAAAAAACTGTTATTTTTCTTGCTGTTTCGGTTGAAAATTGCCAAATTTAGTGATAGAATGGTTTCAAATAACAACCAAAAGGAGAATGAAAAATGGCATTACCCATCGGATTGCAATTATATTCTGTCCGTGATGATATGAAAGTAGATTTTAAAGGAACCCTGCAAAAGGTAAAAAATCTGGGCTACGAGGCTGTTGAATTTGCCGGCCTTTTCGGTTATAGCGGCGCCGAGGTAAAGGCAATGTGTGAGGAAGTGGGTGTAAAACCCCTTTCTGCCCATGTGCCCCTGAAGGAAATGATCGAGGATTGCGAAGGCACCCTGAATACCTATAAAGAGATCGGTGTGGAATATATCGTGGTTCCCTATGTGGATGGGGACCGCCGCCCCGGAACGGAAGGTTGGTTGCCCACCATCGAAGCTGTCCGCAAGATTGGCGAAGCCGCCAAAGAAAAGGGGCTGATCCTGTTGTATCATAACCACGATTTTGAATTCACAAAGGTAGATGGGGAATACGGCTTGGATATGCTTTATCGGTTGGTTCCCGCCGAATATCTTCAAACCGAGCTGGATACCTGCTGGGTGAATGTGGGTGGCGAAAACCCTGCCGATTATATCCGTAAGTATGCCGGCCGTTGCCCGGTGGTGCATCTGAAGGATTTCTATCGTGAAAGCGTGAACCCGGATGAGCCCCTTTATGAGCTGATCGGGATCAAAAGCGAAGAAAAGAAGCCCGCTAAAAAGAATTTTGAATTCCGGCCCGTGGGCTCCGGCCTGCAGGATTTTCCCGCCATTATCAAGGCTGCCGAAAAGAGCGGCGCTCAATGGTTCGTGGTGGAACAGGATCAGCCCAGTCTGGAAAAATCTCCTATGGAATGCGCAGAAATGAGCATCCGGTATCTCAAGTCTATCGGTTTATAATTCAACTGTTGCGGGCCTTGGGCCCGCAACATTATTTTGGGGAAGAAAAATGGTATTATTAGGAAGTATTGTAAACGGAACTGCAATTATTCTGGGCGCTCTTTTGGGCTGCCTTTTGAAAAAAGGCCTGCCGGAGCGCATCAGCAGTGGCATTATGCAGGGAATGGCTCTCTGCGTGCTGGCCATCGGGATCAAAGGCATCTTTGATGGGGATAACCTTCTTATCACCATCCTATCGGTGGCCATTGGGGGCGCCTTGGGTTTCTTGCTGCGGTTGGACGAACATCTGGATCGGTTCGGCAATTTTCTCCAGCGGAAGCTGGGGGGTAAAAATCAAGGCTCCACTTTCGGCGAAGGCTTTGTTACTGCCACTCTGCTGGTCTGTGTGGGGGCAATGGCCATCACCGGCTCTCTGGACGGGGGCATTCGGGGCGATCATTCCACCATCTATGCCAAATCCCTGATCGACTTTATCTCCTGCTGTATTATGGCCTCTACCTTGGGGGTCGGCGTGGCTTTGGCAGGGGTGGCCTGCTTCCTTTATCAGGGCGTTATCGCTCTGGCGGGCAGCTTTGTGGCCCCTTATCTTACCGATGCGGTTATCGGCGAGATGACCTGCGTGGGCTCTTTGTTGATTATGTCTTTGGGCCTGAATATGTTGGGGCTCACCAAAATCAAGGTCATTAACTATATCCCTGCCTGCTTTTTACCTATTTTATTTTGTTTGGTGATCAAATGAAGAATTTAGTTGTTGTTTCGGAATGTAAAACCTACGAACCCCAAGAGGTCAAGGCGGCCCTTCTTCGCTTACTGGCGCCTTTGGGCGGCCTGGATTGGGTCACCCCGGGGATGAAGGTAGCCATCAAGGCCAATCTGGTGACCTTTTTAAAGCCGGAAGCTGCCGCCACCACCCATCCCGCTCTGCTGATCGCATTGGTAGAGCTCCTGAAGGAAAAGGGTGCGCAGGTGCTCCTGGGGGATAGCCCCGGCGGCCTTTATACCGGGGTCTATCTGGATCGGGTCTATGCTGCAACGGGAATGAAAACCGTGGAAGCCGCCGGCGCAATTCTTAATCGGGATTTTTCTGTTAAAGAAGCAGATTTTCCGGAGGCCCGGGTCTGCAAGACCTTCCGTTATACCGGCTGGCTGGACGAAGCCGATGCTATAATCGATTTTTGTAAATTAAAGACCCACGGGATGATGGGCTTCAGCGGTGCCGCTAAAAATATGTTCGGTGCCATTCCCGGCACCACCAAGCCGGAATATCATTACCGCTTCCCGGAACCCATGGATTTTGCTCATATGATCGTGGATCTGAACGAATATTTCAAACCCCGTCTTTCCATCACCGATGGGGTGGTGGGGATGGAGGGAAATGGCCCCACCGCCGGCACACCCCGTCCCATCGGCGTGTTGCTGGCCTCGGAAAATCCCCACGCCGCCGATCTTATCGGCGCAAGCCTGATCGGTCTTGCCCCGCAAGAGATCCCCACTTTGGCGGCGGCCATGGAGCGGTGTTTGATTCCCCCAACGGCCGATGAATTGGAAACCGCCGGCTCCGATTGGCGAAATTTTATCATCCCGGATTACCAAAAGGTACAACGCACCAAAAGCCTGCGTTTTAATAAGGATAGCCAAAAGTTTTTCGGCAAACTCAGCAGCCTTTTTATGGATCGGGCGCTGGCCTCCGTTCCTCGGTTAAAAAAGGATGAATGTATCGGCTGTAAGGAATGTTATAAAATTTGCCCTGCCAAGGCGATTGTGATGAAAAATAAAAAGCCGGTCATCGACCGTAAGGAATGTATCCGTTGCTTCTGTTGCCAGGAGTTCTGCCCCAAGGGCGCCATGAAGGTCCATCGGCCGCTGATCGCCCGTATTTTAAAGTGAATTTTTCATGAACGCCCTTGACAAAACGAAAAAATAGAGGTACACTAAATTAGCACTCTTAAGTTTAGAGTGCTAATTTTTCTATTTTAAAGAAGGTTTTAAAAATGGCTAAAAAACAGTTTAAAGCAGAATCCAAACGGTTATTGGATCTGATGATCCATTCTATTTATACCCAAAAAGAGATCTTCCTGCGGGAACTGATCTCCAACGCCTCTGATGCTTCCGACAAAAGCTATTATAATGCTTTGGGCGGCGGCGAACTGGATCGGGATCGTTATGTGATCCGGCTGAAGGCGGATAAAGAGGCCCGCACCCTGCTGATCAGCGATCGGGGCATCGGTATGAGCAAGGAGGAACTGGAAAAGAACCTGGGCACCATTGCCGAAAGCGGCTCCTTCAAGTTCAAAAATGAACAGGAAGAAAAAGAAGGGGTGGATATCATCGGTCAGTTTGGCGTTGGTTTCTATTCCGCCTTTATGGTGGCCGACGAGGTGACTGTTATTTCC
>JAZOXD010000322.1:0-8514 GCA_045659565.1 Eubacteriales bacterium
CGCCCGGGGATCCATTCGATTTGACGGCCGAAGGTACTGGCGCCGGGGGGGAATTGAATGGGGCAAGGCTCCAACCCGCGGCAACTATCAGAAAAATCCTTCATCAGGCGGGCCATCAGCAAATCCACCTCGTCGTTATCGTTGCCGTAGTATTCATATTGGGAACGGGCCCGCCGCCGCAGGAACTCATAACCCTGCCAATCCCCCTTCAGGGCTTCCATCAGTTCCCTGAAAGAGATGATCTTTTCATCAAATACCATCTTCTTAATGGCATAAAGGCTGTTGACCCCATCCGCCGCGCCGCCAATATGGGGCGAGGCGATTTGGTAAACTGCGCCCCCTTCCAAATAGGAGCGCCCCCTTTCAAAACAGCCTTCCTCCAAAAGAGAAACAGCGGTACAGGGGCGTTGCTCCCGCCATTGCCAGCCGACTTCGGTCTTTGTTAAATACCGTTCTACCCGATTGCGATAGATGCTCTGCACCTGCTGGGCAATATCCTTGCGATATTGCTCATAGAGGGCTTCAAAACTTTCAAACTCCCTTTCAAAATTCTGCAGCGTTTTCTTTTGCAACACCGCCAGAGCATCAAAGGGAATATAACCAAAATGTGTCTTGCCGGGGATCTGCACCTCCCAGCATCCGTCGTTGGCGAATTGTCGGGCCTCGGTTAAGGGGTAGCCAAACTTCAAAAGGGCATCCAACACCAGGTCTTCGTTATAAACCGCCAAAACTCCGTTGCCGAACCGCATCACCTCTGCCACCCGACGTAAAAGTTTCTCCGGGGTGTTGCGATTGATCCGCAAAGTGGTGGGGAAATCGCTGATTCCTAACTCCTCGATGATATCCAACACCAGATAGGTTACCTGGTTCGTCACCTCGGTTCCGTTTTCATCAATCCCCGCCAATACCAGATTCTGATAATGCTGGGCATCGCCGCTTTCATAATTGCCGCCGGCCACCCATTCACAACCCTTGATAAAGAAATGGGCCAAAATCTCCCGGGCATCCGCCAAGGTCAGCCGACCCTCGGCCAAATCCTTTTTCAGGTAATCTCCCAATAAAACGTCAATGCGGCCGATGCCGGGCCAGTTGCCCAGCAAACGCAGATAGGCAAAACTGAACCAAAGGCTTTGCACCGCCTCGTAAAAGTTCCGGGGCGGCTCCATGGGCACCCGCTCCAAAGCCTCATACTGCTCCTGCAACCCTTCTTCTTTTAAAGCCGCCAAATATCGCCCCCGCCAAAGTTCCAGACAATCAATGCAATGAAGACAACTTTTCAAAAACCGTTTCTTCTTCGGGTCGGTATGTTGGGCATAAAATTCCTGAGCCTCTGCACGGATGCCCCGAAACCCTATTTTTAACACCTTGGCAAAATCCACCGTCAGATGGCTCACACTGCTGCAGATGGGTTTTCCCCGCATAAAGACGGGCACTTGATGGTCAATGGCCGCCCCCAACGTGGCGGCGCCGCTGATGCGCTCATCGGGGCAGATGCGAAGGGGCGCTTCTGCCGCTATTTTTGCAACGCCTGCATCATATTGATCCAAGGGACTTTCCTCCGCCATGGCAGGATGCAGTTCCACCCCCGGCGTCTTTCGGGTATCCAACCCATACTTATGGTCATATAACGATTCATAGGCAAACCGCCGCGTGGATTCCGAAAGGCGCACCGGCCGTTTTTCGCTGAAGGAGGTATAAAACTCCATTTCATCACTTCCTTTTCTTTATCATACCACCCTTTAAGTCAAAAGAAAATTGACAAAACTCCAAAATACCCGTATAATCCTATTAAAAAGTTGTATAATCCTTAAAAGGAGTTTTTATGATCCGATTGAACATCTATCATCAACAGAAGACCTTGTTCCAAAATATGGATGAAATCACCCATATCAAAACCCTGCCCCATTTTTCTTTGGTGCAGGCGGTAAGCGGCTGTTACGAAATCGGCCTGGACGGGGGCCCCACCCAAAAGACAACCCTCTTTTTGGCGCCACCCCAGGCTTTGCAGACCATCACCCACCATATGGACCCAAAAACAGGGGAAATGGCGGCCCGCTGGGTGTTCTTTGATCTGGAAATCGAGGATCAGAGCGCAGAATTACGCTATGAATTCTCCCTTTGCCCGAAGGTTGAACCCTTGATGGAAGAACTTTTTGGGGCAGAGGATGAATGTGACCGAATGAGCATCGGCTACCGCATCATAAAGGAACTCCTCCGCACCGCCACCCCCAAAAACGGCCGGGAACAGGAACTGTTACCGGTGATCACTTATATTAAAAAGCATTACCGCCAAAAACTCACCGTTAAGGAACTGGCGGCGGTGGTCCATTGGTCGGAATCCAAACTTTATGCCGCCTTCAGCGCCACCTTTGGCCGCTCCCCCATCGCCTGGCTGAACCATTACCGCCTTTCCATGGCCACCAAATTTTTAAAAAGCACCGATCAATCCATCGAAGCCATCGCAGGGCAAGTGGGCATTGAAGACCCCCGCTATTTTTCCAAACTTTTTCGCCGCCAATATCAATGCACCCCAAGCCAATACCGAAAAAATATTCTTTTGTAAAGGTTTTGCGAGGCAGGGCCAATAATAAAAGCCGAAGCGTAATGCTTCGGCTTTTGTGTTTATTCCATTTTTCCGTTGGCGTAGCCTTCGTATTCCAGCAGGAAATATTCGGCGCTCCGTTCCATCTTAACGGAAACCCTATCGCCAATGAAGGTAAAGGTCATATAAAGAATCCCGATATATTCATCCACGATCTGCACCAGGAAGGCCAGTTTTTCGGGGCCCCGCCAGGCGGCGGAGGCGGCACATTCATATTGATGGCCGGGGCAAACCTGATCCCCTATTTCGTTGGAGTAACCCGTTTGGGGGAAGGGCTGAAACACGTTGGTTAATCGGCCGAATTTCAGTTCCTTTTTCCCTTGGGCATTTTCATAACGCAAAGCCCCGCCCTTTTCATTGAATTCCAAGGAACATTCCTTCCAACCCATTGGATTTTCTTCAAAGCGGAAGGTCTTGCCCTGCAATTTTTCTTCCAAGGGAGAAGAAGCTTCCCCCAGGGCGGCGACCATCTTGGCGTTGTTACTCCAAAGAGCCAGTTCATCCGCCTCTTTGGAGGGGGGCAAAGGATTCCCCGCTTGGGAAATAACCGTATCCATTGCCAAGTCGGTGAAAATTTCCGCATAGCCCACGGAGCGGTCCAGAGCCGCAGTCATGGAAAAAGTAATGTCCGTGGGGGCGTGATAAAAGGTGTATTGCCCGTGCATCCCGTGGAAGGAAAAGCCCTTATCATACATACCCCAGATCTGCCAACCATAGCCCTGCTGGCTCATCCCCTCCCGGGCGAAGGTGCCGGTATCCACCAAAGGAGAAGTGGCCTTTTCCACCATAGCCCGATCTAAAAGTTGCTTGCCGTTCCATTCGCCCTTTTGCGCCAAAAGGCGGGCAAAGGCCATCATATCACGGGTGGTGCAAAGCAGGGCGGAATCGGCCCAGGCCTTACCCCCGGGGCAGGTGAGCACTTTGGCCTTTTGGAACATCCCCATTTCGTCAAAGCATTTTTCCTTCAGATAATCCAGAAAGGTCTTCCCCGTCACCCGTTCCACCAGGGCGCCTAAAATAAAGGAACCCGTGGAATCATAGGTAAAGTTGGCCCCGGGCATCCGTTCGGGCTCATAATTGAAATAAAAGGCCTCACGATCGGTAATATCACGCATAAACCAGCGCATCCCGGGCATACAGGTGTGCATAGTGAGCATATTTTCCACCGTTTGCATGGCCAGATAGGGGTGCACCTCCGAAGGCAGTTTATCTTGGAAATAGTCGATGATCTTATCATCGGCCTTCAACTTCCCTTCGGCAATCAGTTGCCCCACGGCAATCCCCACGAAGCTTTTGGTTTGGGAATACATCCGATGGTTCAGATCCGCCCGGTTGGGGGCCCAATAAACCTCGGCAAAAATATCTTCGCCACGGGCCATTACCAAGCTGTGCAGAGCGTAATTTTTTTCCTGAATTTTTTCCAGAAGGCTCAAAACCGCCTTCGACGGAACCCCCACCGCTTCGGGGGTGACGTTTTTAAAAATACTCATTCGGTAATCCCATCCTTAAAGATTGCAATTTCCCTGCATTCGTTCAATTCGTTGCAGGCTTCCTTCCCGGAGGCTACCTCCAGAATCAATTTTTCCAGACGCTGTTCCAATTCTTCCATAGAAACCCCTTCCAGCAGGGGGGATGCATCAAAATCGATCCAGTTCCCCTTGCGGGCGGCCAGGTTTTTATTGGTGGAAAGTTTCATAGTGGGAACAGGCCCGCCCACGGGGGTTCCCCGCCCGGTGGTGAACAGGATCAAATGCGCCCCTGCGGCGGTAAGATTGGTGATAGCCACCAGATCGTTCCCGGGACCGTTGATCAGGTTCAAGCCCGACTTTTCGGCAACTTCCCCATAGGTGAGCACGGCGGTCACAGGGCCGCTGCCCCCTTTTTTAATACAGCCCAGGGATTTTTCTTCCAGGGTGGTAATTCCCCCCGCTTTATTGCCCGGGGAAGGGTTTTCGTAGCAAGGCTGGCCGAACCGCCCGAAATAGGCTTTAAAATCCTGCACCAGGGCCTTGATCTTTTCAAAAAGTTCTTGGTTGGGGCAACGGTTCATCAACAGATGCTCTGCCCCGAACATTTCGGGCACTTCGCTCATTAAAGCAACGCCCCCCGCCCCGCACAAACGGTCGGTAAAGGCGCCCACCAAGGGATTGGCGGTAATGCCGCTGGAGCCGTCGCTTCCGCCGCATTTCAGCCCCACCTTCAGTTCCCCGAAGGGGATGGGCTCCCGTTCAAAACGGGCGGCATATTCCTGCAGTTCCTTAATAAGTGCCACCCCTGCGGCAATCTCGTCTTCTTCATCCTGGGCGTTCAAAAAGCGCACCCGTTCTTCATCCCAGGTGCCCAGCACCTTTTTAAATTCATCGATATTGTTATTTTCACAGCCCAAGCCCAACACCAGTACACCGGCAGCATTGGGATGGTTCACCAGGCCCTTTAAGATCAATTGAGTGGTGGCGTGATCTTCCCCCAACTGGGAACATCCGTAGGGATGTTCAAAATGAACAGCCCCCGTTAACGCCGCCAGTTTACGGGCGATCTTGTTCACACACCCCACGGTGTTAACGATCCAGATCTCGTTACGGATGCCCACTTCACCGTTTTTACGGCGATAGCCCATAAAGGTGCCGCCGTCGGTAACGGGGGGCAGATCACATTCCACAGGGCGGTAGGTATATTCTGCGCCCCGTTCCAGATCGGTTTTCAGGTTATGGGTGTGCACCCATTCCCCTTGGGGAATCTCCTCCACGGCCCGGCCGATCACCTCGCCGTATTTCAGCACCGCTTCCCCCTTTTGAATGGGTTTGCGGGCATATTTGTGGCCGTTTTCCACGTTTACTTCAACGGTATCTTTGGGGTTCAGAATCAGCATACCAGCCCCTCCAGTTCCTCCTTCAGGAAGGAAAGATCCTGATCCCAAAGTTGGGTGTTCGCCAGAATTTCGCCTACGGATGCGGTTTTCATAAAGGCCGCCACGGCGGGGTCGTCGTTCACCATATCCGTGCGGTAAAACTCAATGAGTTTGGCAAAGGAGAGCATCAAGTGAGGGGGATTTTTGCCCATTCGGTTGCGATATTCCAGCAAAGAGGGCAACACCCGCACCTTGAATTTGCTTACGGAGTTCAAGGCAATGGAACTGCAAAGATGGCGGATATAGGGGTTACGGAACCGCTCGAATACGTCGGCGGCATACCCCTCCAGTTCTTCCTTGGGCAGGTCCAGAGTGGGGATGATTTCGTCAAAAACGCAGGCCTTCAAAAAGGCGCTCATTTTTTCGTCCTTCATACAATCCTCAACAGTCTCCAGACCGCTGAGCAAGGCGTAGGGGATCATCGAAGTATGGGCCCCGTTCAAGATCCGTACCTTGCGGGTGCGGTAACGGTCCAGATCCTCGGTGATGATCACGTTCAGGTCCGTTTGGTCAAAGGGCAGTTCCTTCAACAGGTCCTTGGACCCTTGAAGCACCCAAAGGTGGAACAGTTCGCTGGTGTTCAGCATATTGTCGTTATACCCCAGGGATTCCGCTTCTTCACGGGGGAAGCCCGTTACGATTCGGTCCACCAGCGTATTATAAAAGACGTTTTCTTCCTCTACCCATTTGGCGAATTCGGCACCCCAGCCCCAATCGGCGGCATACTTCAGAATACAGGCCTTCAGGGTATCGCCGTTCTTTTCAATCAGTTCGCAGGGCAGGAAGATAAAGCCCCCCAGCCCTTTTTCAAAACGGCGCTTTAACAACAGGGCCACTTTGGCGGGGAAGGTAACGGCGGGGGCATCAGCAGGGGTTTCGCCTTTTTTATAGGTGATGCCTGCCTCGGTGGTGTTGGACACCACGAACCGAAAATCGGGGTCTTCCGCCAACTGAAGATACCCTTGGAAATCCTTATAAGGCTCCACCGTTTTTTGAATCACGGTGATATGTTTTTCCTCCACGGTAGGCTTCCCGTTTTTCAGCCCCCGCATCAGATGGGTATAGTTACAGCCCTGGGCTTCCAGCATTTGGCACATCCCGTTTTCGATGGGCTGAACCACCACGACGCCCCCTTCAAATGAGGTCTCCTCATTGAGTTTTTGCAGCATCCAATCCACAAATCCTCTCAGGAACCCGCCTTCACCGAACTGAATAACCTTGTTTTTCATGCTTTAAACTCCTCCAAGGGATAATCCTTTAAATATTCTTTGGTGTTTTCACACATTTCTTTAAACAGTTTGCGGGCATCGTTCAGTCCGCAAGTAACCAGCGGATCGTTGGCAAAGGCGCAGAAGATCTTTTCCGGATTCCGCTCTGCGATACCCTCGTTCACGATCTCCTGCAGGCCGCAGATCCGGCCGATCAAAGGATAGATGGTGGCGGGGATTTCCCCTGCCTGAACGGGGGTCACCCGATCACAACTGAAGGTGGCGTTGGTTTCTACCACAGCCCCCAGGGGCAGGTTGGGGATCTGGCCCTGATTGGGCAGGTTCACGTTGGTCACCATCTCGCTGAGACCCAACAGCGCGCGCATCTGCAGAACGCCGTCCTCACCGGTAGCTTTCAGTTCGGGCGTCAGTTCCCCTTCATAAAGTTTTCGGCCCTTTTCCAACCGTTCTGCCAGATTATTTTTCCGCCAGGATACAGGGGTCAGGCCAAAGTGCATTTCCGCCACCCGTTCACGGTTTTCCAAATACCACTTGCCGGGGCAGAACTCTGCCAGTTGACGATCCCCTGCGGCGGCCATCCAGCCAAATTGCAGGAACAGATCCATCTTAACCCAATCGTCACTCTTAAAATAGTTGTTCATCCAGTTATCGTCTGCCAGTTGCACCTCGGAGATCTT
This sequence comes from Eubacteriales bacterium, assembly GCA_045659565.1. Classification (GTDB taxonomy): domain Bacteria; phylum Bacillota; class Clostridia; order Oscillospirales; family QAKW01; genus QAKW01. The sequence continues at coordinate 7,417 of JAZOXD010000322.1, forward strand.
GCCCTCCACCCGCTTTTTGGCATATTCCCGATACAAGGGGAACAGATCCATATTCCGATAAGAAGCCTCGGTGATCCAGGTAAAGTGGTTCACACCCACGGGGTTTACCTTGATCTCTCTGCGGTTCTGAACGTCCATACCGTGTTCGTTGTTCAACATCTTCATCAGCAGTTTTTGGGTGCCGAATACCTCGTGGCAGCAACCGAAGGCCTTGATCTCCGGGAACACCCGATACAGGGTCCGCACACACAGGGTCATGGGATTGGTATAGTTGATGACCCAGGCATCGGGAGCGTATTCCTTGATGGCCTTACCGATCACCTCGAACATAGGCGCGGTACGCATGGCCCGCACGATACCGCCGGGGCCGCTGGTGTCACCAACGGATTGATAAATCCCGTATTTTTCGGGGGTATGTACGTCCGATTCCATTTCGTCAAAGGTGCCGGGGAGAATGGAGATCACCACGAACTGGGCCCCCTTTAAGGCTTCGCCCAGGGTTTCCACCGCCCGATATTCCCAATGGGATTTGGCACCCTCTACTTCATTGTAACGGTTGCCGATCACTTCATTTTGTTTGGCCGCGTTCAGATCAATATCATAAAGATCCACACGTCCGCTCATATCTTCACATTGGGCAAGGTCACTCATCAGCCCCCAGGCCCACCCGCGGGAACCCCCGCCAATGTAAGCAATTTTTAAATCTTTTACCGTATTTCCTTCATAATACATAGTTGTCTACCTCCTTTTTTCTATATTATATATCAATTTTTTAACCATTTCCTTTAATAAAATGTTGTATTTTGGGAAAAACCTTGATTTTTTTGATCTTTGATTTATAATAAAACCGAGGTGAGCCTATGGACTTTGATTCTTTTTATTTTAACGCCTGTCACCAACTGGGGGCAAGAACAGGCCATAAACATTACCACAGCACCGCAGAGTTCTATTATTTGGAAGAAGGGCGGTGCAGTTATCTTATCGACGATAAGCTTTACGGCGTAGAAACGGGGGACTTGGTTTCCATCCCCAAACAGGTGATCCATTCCACCACCTATACCGACCGTTAAGTCGGATCGTAGCCATGTCGTTCTGTGA
>JAZOXD010000323.1:0-3960 GCA_045659565.1 Eubacteriales bacterium
AATACCGTTTTTATCGTTAACTGCCAGACAGGTACAATGATTGTTGAATTCAAAACAGTACATGCTTAATAAAAATGTATAAAAATCTTCACAAGAGCAATTTTGTCCATCTGCCAATCCCTTGATTTCTTCTAATACTTCGGGATAGTATTTTTTATATATAGGCAGGCACTTTTCAGCAAATTCTTTTCTTTCCTGCGTAATTGTAAAAGTATGGTTGTTACTGATTATTTTTCCATGATTATATAATAATTTGCCCCAATTATACCCTGCTTCATAATGACTCTTTTTAAATCTTCCGTGATACATAATTACCTCTGTAATTCTTTCATTATTCGAGTAAGACCTGTTGCCCTTTCGCAATAAAATAAACTTCTTGTATTACCGCAATGGTTGCAAGTACACAGATTGTCGCAACGCTATAAGTGGTTTCAACAAAAGTCAACGATAACGGCAAAAGGAACAAAGCAAATCCCGTTGATTGATCTTCATAAATTGGAATCGGCTTATTTATTTGATCTTAATGTAAATACCAACAAAACAGGTATATGGCTTGATGAGTGTTTCAAAAAATTGCTTATCTCCCAAGGCATATTTGTGTTCGGTGGCGAACCACTCGTTCCAAGCGAGGTCAAAACAACCCATTTCCCAAGTTTCAATCTTTTCAATTCTATCGTGATGGCCAATGATTTCTTTCCACTCCATCGGACTCTTGAACATATAGGCTTCATTTCCCAACCATTCAGGAAGAAACTCCTCGGAACGGCCTGTATATTCGTCCTTGATGCCGGGAATACCAATCAGCACAACAGCATCATTATTAAGAAAAGGCAAAATCTTATTTTCAAAAAAGCCGTTACCGGTAGCAAAATAATGATAAGAGTCAATACTGACTAAAGTATCAAATTGCTTTTTTGCAAAGCTTAAATTATTAGCATCCTCGCAAACTGGTGTTATTTGTTCGCCAATTCCCCAATCCTCAAATCGCTTTTTATTATCTTCTTCACTAATCCAGAGGTCGTTTGCATATACTTTTGCCCCTGTTTCTTTTGCAAGTATAAGGCTTGTTAATCCTTTTCCGCACCCTAAATCAAGCACCTTATTATCGTCACGCAGTTGCAATGGATACCGCTTCAACAATTCTTCCAAGATTCTTGCACTATTAGGACCCATCAGCATTTCCGCTGTCATATATTTTTTGTAATTCTTAATATTCATTTCACTATCCTTCCGTCAAATTGGAATTTGACAATGCTTTCAGATTCTTTTCTTGAAACAGATAATACGGTTTGCTTCATCGAAGCCCATGGCAATATGGAATTTCAAACTGCCGATATTATCTAATTCACAATCGCTTGCAAATTCTGTGCACCCCATATTCTTTGCCCACATTTCACAAGTAAAAAGCATTTCTTTTGCATAACCATTATTGCGGTAATCTTCTTTAACAAAAATACCTTCCAAATAACCAACGGGAGAACTTTCCGTGCCTTCAACATAATCCGTTCTCAACCCACACTGTGCAAAGCCTACAGGTACATTATTTACATACTTGATGAAGAATGCAGATTGTTCGTCATTAAGCGTTTCCATAAACTCTGTATCTAATTCATCGATAGTATGACGATCCCACATTTGAATGGCCATTTCTGCTAAAACACGACTCTCGCTATTTGTTGCTTTTCTAACCATTGGAACACCTCGTCAAATTCTTGTTTATCGAACTGTTTTGCACTATTATATCATATTGCCATACATAATTAAAGAAAATCAAAGCAACTTTTTAATGGGTTTTAGTGTATACGATATGGAGTGGGAATAATTGAAAAGAAAAATGCCCTTCGCTGTAAACCTGCGAAGGGCATTTTTTGCGTTAGCAAACTTTGATTTCTTTGGTTGTTATTTTTTCCAGATTTTTTCTGATGGTATCAATGCAATCCTGCTTTTGTTCGGCGCTCATCCCTTCTCGGTCGGGCAGGGGATTCTTGATATCAAGGGCGTCGTATTTCCCGTTCCCCAGCTGATGATATGCCATAACGTTGATCTCCAGCAATTGGTCAAGTTCCGCCGCAATCCGTGCAATCTCTTCCAAATGGGTGGGGCGTACGTTGATCTCGGGCACCAGGGGGCACCGCAGGATAATTTTCGCCCCCAGGGTGTTTAAGTAATACAAGTTTTCCCGAATGGGGGTAAAGGGAACGCCGGTCAGCCGTTGGTGCCGCTCATCCTCTGTTTCCTTAACGTCAAACAAAAAGAGGTCGGTATGTTGGGCCACTTCCCCCAAAACTTCTTTTGAGGCAAAACCGCAGGTTTCGATACAGGTGTGTAACCCTTCGGCCTTTGCCCCCTTCAGCAGTTCCAACAGAAAGGCGCTTTGCATCAACGGTTCCCCCCCCGAAATGGTTATGCCTCCGTTGGAGTTATTATAAAAGTCTTTGTCCCGCAGAACCTCTTTCAGGATAGCGTCGGCGGTTTCGGTTCTGCCGATGGCTTCCAGGGCCTCCGTGGGGCAAAGGGCGGCGCATTTGCCGCAGTGAACGCAGGATTTGTGGTCAAAGATGTGCTGTTCCTCTGTGAAGGTGTGGCAGTTTGCGGGGCACACCGTGCCGCAGGCCTTGCAGTAAATGCATTTTTGCCCATAATACGCAAGTTCCCATTGCTTTTTTTGTGATTCGGGGTTGTGGCACCAGATACATTTCAGGGGACATCCTTTAAAAAAGACCGTTGTTCGGATTCCCGGCCCGTCGTGAACGCAAAACCGCTGAATATCAAAAATAGTTCCTTCCATTTTCCACCCCTCAGGCGTGATGCCTCATTCTGTTTATAATTTCTTCTTGAATTTCGCTCTTCAGATTAACAAATCTTGCTGAATAGCCGCCTACCCGAACGATCAGGTGTTTATAGTTTTCGGGATCTGCTTTTGCCTTCAGCAGATCCTCTACCGAGGTGGTGTTTCCCTGAAAGATCTGCCCGTTCTTTTGGATGAAGGAGCAGAGTACCGCGCGGAGAATATTCTCGTTGACCCAGGAACTATCGAAATCCCACATGGTACTTGCCCCGCCCGAAAAGCATTGGTGGGGAAGTTTTCCTACCGAGTTGATGGCGGCGGTGATCCCTTTCGTCATTGCGGATGCTTGGGGAGTGATCCCATGGGCCACCATTGCGCCGGCATTGCTTCCGTCGGCTCTTGCCCCCAGCATTTGGGATGCTTTCGGCGCGTAAACAAAGGTCAGAATAATGGGCTTTCCCTTTCCGCCGTGGCGGGTGGTGTAGGAGTGATACATATCGGCAAAATCTTTCATGACACGGCCCGCAAAAGCATCCGCTTCATCATCGTCCATGCCGTATTTGGGCAGTTGCTTTAATTGATTTTGCAATACTTCATATCCCTTGAAATTTGCCTTCAAGGCGTTGATAAGTTCTTCGGCCGAGCAAAGCTTCTTTTCAAACACAGCCTTTTTAATGGCTAAAAGAGAATCAATGGTGTTGGGAAGCGCCAAGGGCGTTACGCCGTAATCATGGTACTTTACCCCACCGTCGTGCATATTGCGCCCACGTTCAAGGCAATCATCCAGCATAGAGGATATGAGGAACGAGGGGCGGTTTTTTGCGGAATAGAAACTGTAATAATCCTGCAGTTTCAGGCTGAGATGGGTTACCCGCTTGGCTTCTTGAATGAAATCTTCGTAAAAATGTTGGAAATCGGAATAGCCCATCAATCCCTTTTCACTTTGGAAGCAGGGGAGTCTATCGCCGGTTTTCAGGCAAGTGCCGCCTGTAATCATCAATTCCAGCATTTTCGAAGTGTTGACCCATCCGACAGATAATAATCCAATCTGCCGGGGCTGTTACCGCCGTGGGGATTTTCACGCATTACAACAATATGTTGCATAAAGTAGGCTTGCACCGCATCCCGAAAACTTTCGCAAGGGTTACGCGGAACCCTTTTCATGCGTTCGG
>JAZOXD010000324.1:0-2011 GCA_045659565.1 Eubacteriales bacterium
AATATTACGTTGGATCAACTGTTGGCACAGATTATTGCAATTCGGGCAACGGGCACGTCGGTGATCGTGCGGGTGCCTCAGGATGATCTTACCTATACCAAAAAAGTATTGGAAATGGGCGTTGACGGGATTATCTTTCCCATGGTTCGTTCTGCGGAGCAGGCGGATCGATTGATTGCCGCCACCGTGTATCCTCCCCACGGGGATCGGGGCTTCGGTCCGTTGAATGCAGTGGACTATAACTATGGCGGAACTCGGACGAATGATTACATCCGGGATAACGAGAAAACTCTTTGCCGTTTTATTCAGATCGAGCATAAGGATGCGGTGGAGCATCTGGACGAGATCCTCAAAAATCCCTATATTGACGGCTATATTCTGGGCCCTTGCGATCTTTCGGGCTCCTATGGCAGTTTGGGGGATGTGGGCTCGGAACAGATCAACCAAGTGGTAAAAAGCGTTATTCAACGGTTGCACGCCGCAGGGAAATATGTAGGCTTGGCCACCTTTGATATTAACCCCAAAACGCTGACTCATTGGCGGGAACTGGGGATTGATATGATGACAGCCGGAGCGGATTTTGACTTTATCCGTCGTCTGGCCGAAGAAAATTTACAAAATTTAAGATCTATCTATGGGAATCAAGGAGAAGAACAATGAAAATCAATCCGTTTGCACCGAATATGAATGTGGATCCGGCAGAAAAATATGCCGAAGAAAAGCGGGCCTGGCAGGGCGCGCCTTCCATTGCCCGCACACGGGGCGGCCGTTTGCTGGTGGGCTTTATGGGCGGCGGTATCTATGAGCCCGATCCCCGAAACTGTTGCCTTTTGGTTTATAGCGACGATCAGGGTGAAAGCTGGTCGGAGCCGGTGCTGGCCATTGAAAGCACTCCGGCGGAGCGGCAACGGGTCTTTGAAATCGAAATGTGGATCGCTCCCAATGGGGCTCTTTGGCTTTTCTGGGCGCAAACCCCCTATGAAGCAGGATTGGCCATGCCCGATTATACCCAGCAGATCGATATGGAAAACGATTCCGAATACCATCGGCTGGAGGCGCAGGGTCAAACCTGGTGCGCCGTTTGCGAAGATCCCGATGCAGAAACCTTGGTGTTCGGCGAACCCCGTTGTCTGTTTAATGCCATAAATCGCAATCAACCTTTTGTGACAAAGAGCGGCCGCTGGCTGTTTCCTACTTATCTGCCCTCTCCTCGGAATTTCTATCAATTTTATTATTCCGATGACCAAGGCAAGACCTTGAAGGTCACCGAACCCCGCACAGGCAGACCCGATGGTCGTCACTATGATGAACCGAGCTTTTATCAAATGAAGGATGGGCGGATCGCCGCCCTGATGCGTACCACCTACCAGGGGATGTTTCGGATGTTTTCTTCCGATGAAGGCCTTACCTGGAGCGAACCGGAATTCTTTATGGAGGTCGCCTCCCAGCGGCCCTGTTCCGGCAATGACCAAGAGGGCGATGCCTGGCTGATTCCCAGTATTCATCGCAAGAGCCGTAACGGCCTGCGATTGATGCATTCTGCCGATGGGGTGGAATTTGAAGATCGCTTGATCCTGGACGACCGCGCCCGAATTTCCTATCCCGAATTTGTGTTGGCCCCCGATGGAACCATGTTTGTGGCCTATGATCGGGAACGGAATAATAAGATCAATAAAAGTTGGGTTACGGGCCTTGCGGAATCCGCCAAGGAGATCTTGTTTGCCCGAATCCCCGCCGAGGTTTTGAAAACCGGCACCGTCACCCCGAAGACCGTTCGCGCACGGGTGATCACCAAGGCGAGGATCAACGAGTTGGATAATTACCTCAGCCGTGAAAAATAATAGGCAACACGTGATGCAATGAAATAAGACCTGCGAGAGATCGTTTCCTCTCGCAGGGCTTTTTGATAAGTGTTTGATTTCTTGCTGAAATTATGATTTTTCAGGCAATTTGATGTGGGTATAGATCATGGGGTGGTCGCTATCTTCGGTTTCACCATCTAAGTATTTTA
>JAZOXD010000325.1:0-4325 GCA_045659565.1 Eubacteriales bacterium
CCTGATCCTGCAGGATCAGGCTTTTGCGTCGGGGACAGAAGTCCAGATAGGTGTTGGGCGACGGGATGCCCGCCAGCCCGCGGCCGTTATCCAGCCATTCTTCCTTTCCCGTTCCGCGAAATACCGCCGCAGGGGGCTCTCCCGCTTGGGTGAAGATGCAGGCGGTCAGCCCCTTTTCGGAATGGATCTGGTGGTCGATCATCGCCCGCCCCAGCTTGGGCCATTGATCCAGGGCTTTTTGAAGAATATGTAACTGACGACGGTGGCTTTCCTTCCAATCGGGGGTTTCTGCCAAGGCCAGGTCTGCAATCATTCGGCCGAAAGTGGCGCCGTTGGCCGCGGGAATCCCCTTGGGGGCTAAATAAAGGTATAAATTAAAGATCGCCTGGCGGTTTTCTTGGGTTAGGGGTGCCACGGCAACGCCTCCTTTCATAATACCAGTTTATGCAGAGAGGCGTGTTTTTGCCTTTGATCGGATCAAAGATTCTTCAACAGTTTTTGTACCGTGTAGTAGGCCATCTTCGGGCGGCGGTATTCGTCCACCAGCCCCTTATTGTTGCGGCAGCCGGGGCGTTGGCGTTGCCCTTTAATATCCCAACTGACCTTGGTATCGCAGAATTGCCAGATGAAAAAGCCTGCCGCCACGTCGGGCTCCAGCAGATAGCTTGTGATCGCCTCCAGGCAATCGGATTGGTATTCCTCGCTCCAGCGGGGGTGCATGGGATCGTGTAGGTTATAGATGGCGCCGGCGCCATATTCACTGATGATCAGGGGCTTTTGCCCCTGGCCGATCTCCTTCAGCCAGTCCTTGATGATCCCCACCGACTGGGCGGGGGTCTCATCAATATACCAAAGGGGATAAACGTTGATGGAGCAGACATCTGCAAGCTCCATATAAAGATCCGTATCCTCCGGATTTTGAACCGAACGATGCTTACAGCTGGCATAGGTACAGGGGCGGCTGGCATCGGTCTTCAGCAGATTCAGGTGGGTCTCGTATATCTCCCGGCAGGCCTCCTCGTTGGAGGGACATTCGTTCAGGCAGCCCCACAGAATGATGGAAGGATGATTATAGTGATCCTCCAGCATCTGGTGCATGGAGTCCATGGATTGCTTTTGCCAAAGGGGTGTGGTCAGCCGATCGGTCTTGCCGGACCGCTCGTGGCTTTCCTCCCAGACCAGGATCCCTTGCTCATCGCAAAGATCCAAAAAACGCTCGTCGTTTTGATAATGGCAGGTGCGCACCGCATTACAGCCCAGTTCCTTAATGAGGGCAATATCCCCTTGCATCAGCTGAAGGGGGATGGCACAGCCCACGGAGCCGTGATCCTCGTGGCGGTTGACCCCTTTGATGAACACGGGCTCCCCGTTCAGGGTGATCTTGCCCTTTTCCTTGCCGATCACCCGGAAGCCTACTCGCTCCTGCAGATCGTCGGTGCCGTTTATTACCGCCTTTATCAGATATAGGTTGGGGGTATCCACGCTCCAGGGCAATACCTGTTCAAAGGTCAGCTCCTGCTTCAGGCAGGTAACGGTTTCGGGCTCCAAAGAGCCTTCCAACGTCCTTTGGGCTCCGGCGCAATCGACGGTCACGGTTGACGGGCAGGGCTCCGTATCCAGATTTTTGAGGAACACCCTCAGCTCTGCCGACCATTGTTCTTCGGACAGCCGGGGCTCAAACTCCAGCCGTTCGATGAATTGATCGGGTACCCATTCCATCCATACCGGGCGGATGATCCCGCCGTAGGTGAAATAATCGTTTTCCCGATGGAGCATGGAACGCTCGGAGAAGGAATTATCGACTAAAACCTCCAAAGTATGCTCGCCGGGGGTGACCCCCGGGGCGATCAGCGAAAAGGCGCTGAAGGCATTGTAATGTTCCCCCAGTTCCTCGCTGTCCAAAAAGACCTTGCAAGTATGGCTCACGCCCTTGAAGACAAAGCGCAGGTTGCCCCCTTGGCTTAAATGTAACTGCTTGCGATAGGCCGCAAAGCCCCGATGCCGGCAATAGGGCAGGCTCGTCTCCCAACAGCCGGGCACCGCCATATGATCCTGATAGGCGGCGGGGCGTTCAAAGGTGTCGATGACCTGAAAGTCCCAAAGGCCGTCTAAACATTCCTGTTTTCTGATCATGTGAGTTTGAAATAACCGTTCCATAAAATACCCCCTTTTTTCTTCATCATACAACGGTAGAGGTGGTCAAGCAATGGCGGAAACTTCAATTTGATGTTTAAAAGTTGCATTATTTTGGCATATCGTATATACTGAAAAGGGGAGGCGAGCGGATGAACGATATTATTGCGAATCTATCGGTACATATTTTTAGAAGTTTTTCGGTGTTCCACGATGAAAATTGGAGGGAACACCGGGTCAAATCCGATTACGTGTTGTGGAGCGTGAGTCAAGGGCATCTTTGGGTAACGGTGGGTGACCGCTGTTTTAAGGCGGGAGCGGGGGATGCGGTGTTGTTTTATCCCGGCTGTGAATACGAAGCCCATACCGATGCGCAAGGCTGTTCCTTCGGCTTTGTTCACTTTCGGTTGACCGTGGGGAATGAAATGGATTTGCTGTATAATCGGAATTTATCCGGCGTGGCGAAAAATACAGGAGATTTTACCAAGGAGCTGCGGCGAATGAATGAGCAGATCTCCTTTTCGGATTATTTGGGATTTTTAAATTTTTTAGAAAAGGTATTCCGTCTTCAACAAAGGCCGGATGCCCAATTGTTCCGTCCCGTTTTGCAAAAGGTGTATCCCTCACGGATCCAACAGGCGGTGGATGATATTACCAAAAATTACCGGACGATCACGGTGCAGGCGGTGGCTTCTCACGTTCATATGAACGAAAAAGCCTTTATTTCCGCCTTTAAAAAAACGGTGGCACTGACCCCCGGTCAATATATCTTCAAATGCAAGATGCGGCGGGCGGCACAGATGCTGACGGAATCTGATTGCCCGGTGAGCAAGGTGGCGGCAGAACTGAATTTTTCGGACGTTTACGCCTTTTCCAAGGCCTTTAAGCGGTATTACGGAATGTCCCCTACGGAATTTAAAAAGAACACGGTCGTTTGACCGTGTTCTTTCTATCAAATAAAGGGTCTGCGATCCAGCACCAATTTCAGGGGCTTGGTGGTCAGCAGCTTACCTGGCAGGGCCGATTGCAGCTCGGCCAGGCAACAAACGGCGCCAAAGAGCATATGCAGATCGTTAAAGCCCGGATCGTTGACATAGTCCAGGTGTAGCATCATATCCAGGTATTTTTCGGCAAATTTTTCCAGCTCTGCTTTGGCCTCATAGAACCGATGAGGGCTTTGCCGCATGGCGCGGGTCAGGGCATAGACCACGTCCACGTCGATAAAGCCGCAACCGTTATGGAATTTGCCTTTTTCCCTGGTTTCGTTCATCAGAAAAATACAACTGTCGATGATCTTTTCGGGGTAACGGTAGGGGCGGTGTTCGGCCTCGTGGTTAAACATATAGTGGAAGCCCCCTGCCATATATTGGTAAAGGGGGGCCTGTTTTTCGGCGCCGCAGAAGAAAAAGCCGCTTTCGGGGTCGCTGTGTTCCCACATCCAGCGGAAATACCAATTCTTCCATTCCAACCCCACCATTTCGGTGTTGGTCAGGCTGGGCAGAATCCCCGCGCCCTTGTGGGATTCCGGCCAGGGGCGTTCCGCCCAATCCACTTCCTCCTCCAAAAGCCGGTAAAGCCCTTCCTTGGTGGTGTATTCCTCCAAAGCTTTACAGGCGTGGCGGGGCTTGGCATCAAAAAGCTCCAGGGCGGCGGTGCAATGGGCGGTGGTGTGGATGGTATGATGGGTGGCCTCGGTATAAAGTCCCGTTTCGGGGTTTTGCATTTCCTGTAAATGGCGCACCCATTCTGCCCGTTCTGCGGGGTCTTGGGGAAAACGGCCGATGGAATAAAGAATGTTCGCCGCATCGGCGCAACCGTATTCGTTCCGCCCCGTGTCTTTGGGGGTACCGTCCTTGTTGGTGCCAAAGGTCCATCTGGCGTAACTGCCTGTTTCTAATTTGTGGCGTTCCACACAAAGGGCAATGGCTTCAATCAGGGGATCAATAATTCTGGGCGTCATAATGAATGCTCCTTGTTGTTTGTTATTTTCATTATACCACGATTTTTGCATGGGGCTACCGTCAAAATTGCTGAAGTTTATGTAAATCTTGCAAATTTATATAAAAAGCGTTATACTCTTAATCATACGGAGCGCCTGTGCGTGAAGCAGGGAACCGCTGCGGCTTTGAGCAAATCGTGTTTATCAAGGAGAATTGCAGTAATGATAAAAGTAATGTTCGTCTGCCACGGCA
>JAZOXD010000326.1:0-2767 GCA_045659565.1 Eubacteriales bacterium
GGACGATCGTTCCATTGTGGAATTATATTGGGATCGCAAGGAGCAAGCCATCAAGGAGACCCAGCGGAAATACGGCAGCTATTGCTATTCCATCGCTTATCAAATCTTACATAATCGGGAGGACGCGGACGAGAGCGTCAATGATGCCTATTTAGGGGCCTGGAACAGTATGCCGCCCCATAAGCCTGAGCATTTGGGGACCTTTTTGGGCAGGATCACCCGAAATTTCTCCTTAAAAAAATGGCGCAGCAAAAACGCCGCCAAGCGGGGCGGCGGGCAGGTGATCCTGGCCTTGGAGGAATTGACCGATTGCATCCCCGCCACCACAACGGTGGAAGAGGAGGTTGAAACCCGGGTTTTGGCCAAGGTGATCGATGCTTTTTTGCGGAAGCTGCCGGAGGAGGAACGGAATCTGTTCCTTTGCCGGTATTGGTATTTTGAATCCATCAAGGAATTGAGTCGCCGATTCGGTTTCGGGGAAAGTAAGGTTAAAATGCGCCTGTTACGCACCCGACAAAAGCTGGCGGACCACCTGGAACAGGAGGGAATCCAACTATGAAAAAGCAGGATAAATTACTGGACGCCATCGGCATGGTGGGCGGCGATCTGATCCAAGCCGCTCAAAAACAAAAACGCAAGACCGGAAAAATTATTTTAAAATGGGCCACCCCGGCCGTTGCGGCGGTGTTGGTGGTGGGCGTTGTTTGCAGCAGCCTGCTCTGGCCGGGCTGGTTTTCCAAAGGAACAGAATTGGTCCTGCCGGATTCTTTTCTTCCGAAGGATCCCGCCGGACAGGAAGACTCCCCCCTGGTGCCGGAGGGTTTGCGGGTATTAGCCGCGGCCGATTACCCGGATGTTGCCTCTTACCAAAAGGATCAGAGGGCATGGCAGGATGAACGGGAGGATCGGGATAGAAAGGCTCAAAGAGCCGGCAATCTGGGTTCTTTTCTGAAGCAGAGCCTGCCCGCTGTTTTAGTGGGCGAACAAAAAGAGAATACCATTTTTTCGCCCTTGAATGTTTATATTGCTCTGGCGATGCTCACCGAGGTGACGGAAGGGGAAAGCCGCCAACAGATCCTGGACCTGTTGGGCGTGGCGGATATGGATGCGCTACGGGATAAATGCAAGGCCCTTTGGAATTCCAATTATCGGGATGACGGCGCCGTTACCAGTATTCTGGCCAGTTCGGTCTGGCTGGACGATAAGCTAACCATCAATCAAGCCACTGTGGAGCGGATCGCCAAGAATTATTATGCCTCTTCCTATCGGGGGGATCTGGGTTCCGAAGAGATGAATGAACTCCTGAAAAACTGGCTGGATGAGCAAACCAGCGGTTTTTTGAAGGACCAGATCAAAGACGTTGAGATGAATGAGGATACGGTGTTGGCTTTGGCCACCACCATCTATTACCGGGCCAAATGGAAAGATGAATTTAATGCGGATCAAACCGAAACCCAGCCCTTTTATGGGATTCAAGAAACGGTTCAGCAAGATTTTTTGCGCCAGAATTATGAAGGCGGCTATTTGAAAGGGAAAAACTATCAGGCAGTCTATCGGGAACTGGATGCCAAGGGCGGGCGGATGTATTTTATTCTGCCGGACCAGGGTGTGGATCTCGGGGAGCTGCTGAAGGAAGAAACGCTGGCAGATGCTATCGCCGGCGCCGGGAATTTCCAACCCTGTAAAATCGATTTTTCCGTTCCTAAATTCGATGTTTCCTCCCAACTGGATTTGAAGGACACCCTGAAAGACTTGGGTGTTGAAAACGTTTTCAATCCTCAAAAAGGGGAATATAATCTGGAATTTGCTGATGAGATGGATGGGGCTTTGGCTCTTTCCAAAGTGCAGCACGATGCCCGGGTGAAGATCGACGAAGAGGGCTGTGAAGCGGCGTCTTTTACACTGGAGATGATGGAGAAATATGATGCGGACTATGAAACCGTCGTTTTCAAGGCGGATCGGCCCTTTATCTTTGCCATTACCTCGGAATACGATCTGCCCCTGTTTGTGGGGACGGTATATCAGCCATGAGAAAAAAACGAATTTTAAAAATCATCGCCCTGGCTCTTTGTGGGGCGATGATTGTTGGAATGGGCGCCCTTTTGGGCGGGAATGCCTATGTGAAAGGGCAGAGCAAAGAGAGGATCTATACCCCGGAGCAGGCGGCGGAACTGACGGGTGTGGATTGCATCCTGGTGTTGGGCTGCGGCATTTGGAACAACCGCCCCAGCCATATGTTACAAGACCGCCTGGAATGCGGAATTCGTCTTTATGAACAGGGAAGCGCCCCGAAACTGTTGATGAGCGGTGACCACGGGCGTAAGGAATACGACGAAGTAAACGTGATGAAGGATTACGCCAAGAAGGCGGGGGTTCCTTCCCAAGACATTTTTATGGACCACGCAGGGTTTTCCACCTATGAAAGCCTGTATCGGGCCAAAGAGGTCTTCGGGGCGAAGAAGATCGTGATTGTCAGCCAGGAATATCATTTGTACCGCGCGATATATACCGCCCGTGCCCTGGGGCTGGAAGCCTACGGGGTAGAGGCGGACCGACGGATTTACCGTGGCCAGGCGGGGCGGGAACTGCGGGAGGTTCTGGCACGTTGCAAGGACCTGGTCTACAGCGTGCTGAAGCCCGAGCCCACCTTTTTGGGGGAACCTATTTCCCTGAAGGAAAGCGGGGACATGACCAACGGTTAGGCCCAACTCGCCTTAATATGATTCAGATTTCGGGGGCACCCATAACGGGCCCCCGAAGTTTTGCT
>JAZOXD010000327.1:0-9992 GCA_045659565.1 Eubacteriales bacterium
CACCATCGCAATATCAATATATTGCACCGTTGTCTGCAACAATTGCTCCAGCATGGTGGGCCAGGCCAGTCCTATGATCACCGGGAGCAGTCCCCGGGAAGTTTTGCTCAATGTCAATTTTTTCATAACGGGATTAGTATACCACGAAAAAAGAGAAATTTCCATAGTCCCTTGTTATTTTTTTCAAAATATGATAAAATGAGCCAATCAAAGAGGTGAAGAAAAATGGAACTGTTCTGGATCGCCCTTTCCACCGTGGCAGTAATGATCCTTTACGCCCTGCCGGGGTTTCTGATGATCAAAACCAAGCTGGTGGGGGAGGACGGAATTAAAGGTTTTGTAAAGCTTTTAATGTATGTTTGCTCGCCGATGCAAGCGGTGGATTCCTTGCGCAAGGCGTCTTTTTCAGAGGATATGGTCATTAACCTGCTGTTTGTGTTCGGGATGATGCTGGTGCTGGATAGCGGAATGTTGTTGCTCTTTCACGGCCTTTTTAAAAAGAAACGGCAGGAGGTGTGCTATCGGATCTACACGTTGGCCACCTGCTTTGGCAATTGCGGGTTCATAGGAATTCCCATTCTGAACGCCCTGATGCCCGATTATCCGGAAGCCGCCGCTTTGTCTGCGGTGTTTTCCCTTTCCATGAACGTGGTGGGCTGGACGTTAGGCTCCTTTATCATCTCGGGGGACCGCAGATATATGAGCGCAAAAAAGATCTTTTTAAATCCTGCGATGTTTGGCCTTTTGGCGGGGTTGCCCTTCTTCATCTTCGGTTGGCAATTGCCTAACCAACTTAGCGGAATGGTGGATCTTTTGGGCAAAATGACCGCCCCTCTTTGTATGCTGATTATGGGAATGCGGCTGGCGGGAACTTCCTTCAAAAATTTGTTGTGCCGCCCTGCTCAATATGCCATCATCGGGGTGAAACAGATCTTGTTCCCCTTGCTGGGCTTGGGAATTTTAAGTTTGTTGCCCGTTGATCCCAACGTGCGGATCGCTATGTATATTATGCTTTGTTGCCCTGTGGCCAGCGTGGTGCTGAATTTTTCCGAACTGATTGGCAAAGGCCAGGAAACCGCCGCCAATCTGATGCTTCTGGGCACGGGCCTCAGCGTGATCACCGTTCCGTTTATGGTGCTGTTCATATAAAAAATGCTCCCCATAGGCGCATTATTCTAAAGGATATTATGTTTAAATATCACTTTTGATTGATTAAAAATATCGCTGTGAGATCTGGTTCACAAT
This sequence comes from Eubacteriales bacterium, assembly GCA_045659565.1. Lineage (GTDB taxonomy): Bacteria > Bacillota > Clostridia > Oscillospirales > QAKW01 > QAKW01. The sequence goes on from JAZOXD010000327.1 coordinate 1,246, forward strand.
ATCACAAAATTGTAAAAAGGATGTGCAGAATTTCTACACATCCTTTTAATTTTGTTGAGCAGGAAACATGTATGGCATTTTCCGTTTGCTTAGGAAACCCTAAAATCCTTTAAACCTTATAATACTCTAATAATCTTTTTACATTGCTTTATGGCGTAATCAAGGGCAATTTTGGTACCGCTTTTACGGGTGGGTGGGGTGCTCTGTTCGTCGTAGTATACTATGCAAAATCGGCTATGATCTATCATCTCATAATTGCGCTCAACATAGGCGGCTCTGCCTGAATTCATTATCTTTTTGGGGTAATAGGTGTCCTCATAGGTTTCAAGCAAGTAGTTTTTATAGTGTTCGCTTATATAAGGATATTCTGCTCGTACATAGATTCGTTTTATGTGCGGGTATTTTTCTTTTATTTCGGTTATGACTTCAAGGCAAAGGCTATCGAAACGGCTCTTACTCCCGAAAAGAAACGTATCAACCTTTTCATCTACAATCAGTTTTTCAATGATCTCATTAAGTTTTGCTTTTAGTTTCTCGGTTTCGTGTATGGTTCTATGACCGAAAAAACAACATATATTTCTCTTCATAGCATTCTCCTCAAAATATAATAGATATACCATATATCTATTTTTAACATTGTAACACATAATACATCTAAAATAAATATATAATATATTTATTATGAGGTGAATTTATGGCTATCAAGAGTGTTTCAATAAGAATTGAAGAAGAAATGTTAAATAAAATTGCACACATTGCTGATTACGAAGGCAGAAGTGTAAATAGTCAAGTACTTGTCTTAATAAGAGAAAATATTAAGGCTTTTGAAGATGCCAATGGCGCTATCGACGGCAATATCAGTCCTGCATCAAACGTAAAGCCTACTCGCAAGTAAATAAAAAAACTCTCTGCTGAATTTCAGCAGAGAGTTTTTTATTGGTTTCCTTTGTTGTCCTTAAGGGGATGGACTTTCAAGGGAGCATTTTTTATGCAATGTAGTCTTTGTGGAAGATGCTCAGCATCTTGGAAACTTCGGCGCGGGTAGCAAAACCGCGGGGGTCAAATTGGTTCCCGGGTTTGCCGTTTACAATTGCCGCCTGCTGGCAGGTGTAAACCGCATCCGTAGCATAGGATTGGATCTTCTTATCGTCTGCAAAGGTGGCCTTGGCGGCGTTCTTTTGCAGTTTTACATCCAGAACGTTGGCATAACGCAACAGCATTACGCAAATATCCTGGCGTTTGATCTGGGCATTGGGATCAAACTTTCCGTCGCCCACACCGTTTACGATCTTGTTTTCGCTGGCCCACTTTACGGCGGCGGCATACCATTGGCCGCTCTTAACGTCATTAAAGCCGGCCTGCACGTTGTTGGCCTTGGTGTCGATCCCCGCCATTCTGGCCAGAACGGTTACGAACATGGCCCGAGTCATGGTGGTAGAGGGAGCGAACTTGCCGTTGCCAACCCCTTCCATCAGGCCCGTGGTGTAAACGTAGTTGGTGTATTCCTGGTACCATTGGCCTTTCTTCAGGTCAGAAAAGGCGGCGGTGGAATCCTTCAATTCGGGCGCCTTGGTCAGTTTGCCAAAGGGGATTACAAAATAAGCAAAGGGACTTCCCCAGTTTTCCACTTTGGTGGGGGTAACGGGTCTGCCGTTAATGCGAATGGTCATTTCGTTGGAAAACCGATTGCCGCTTTTTGCCAACAGACCGATTTCCAGCCAACAATAATTGTTTTCAACAAATTCTTCCGTATAGCAGTCGTAAGAGAATTCGTCTTTATCATTGGAGTACCAAACCGCATATTCGATAAGATAGTTGGTTTCATCGGTCTTAATGGTTTCGTAATCATATTCCTCGTTGATAACGGGCTTGTCGGCAGAAAGATTGAGTTCGGTGATCATGTCATAGCCCACGGAGGAGTAACCAAAAATGCTGATGTGTTCAAAATAGTCTTCGGCTTCTCCGTTATACTTCTTGCCGCCGATGTAAATCGCCGTGTCTTCGGCAAATTCATAGCCATCGTGGGGCAGAGCGGTCAGATGATATTCATAAGCGCCCTTTTTGCTGAAGGTACCGATGAATTCACGGGTGGTGTATTCATCGGAATAATACCATCTTCCAATGATATCGTAGTGGGCGCCTGCGGGGGAAGTAATCTTGCCGTAAACGGCTTTTTCCCCGGCCTTGGCATTGGGAAGCGCGGGCAGTTCCACTTTGTCGATGGTATTCATAAAGGAATAACGGTAATTCAGATTCAGATAATTGTAGCTGTAATCGTTGGCTTCGATCAGCTGGCCGTTGAGATAAACCTGCAGATCTTCGGCAAATTCATACCCTTCGTTGGGATACAAATGGTTATTGTAGTAATAAACCGTGCCGTTTTGGAAGGTAAAGGGGTAATCAATGTGTATGTAGTCGTAATCCTGGAAATAACCTCCGGTGGCATAATAGTTGGCGCCATCGGGGATAGAACCGCCGGGCTGGGAAACAACGGTGCCTACAACGGCGTTGGTGTCGGGCACTTCCACTTTGCTAATGGTTTTCTTAAAGGAAAAAGTGGTTTCTAACCAAAGGAGGTTGCTATCGAAGCAGTAATCCTGGGGATCCACTTCCTGGCCGTTCAGGATAAATTTATTTACGTAGGGATAATAACCTTCCGCAGGGGTGATGTCTATACGGCGGATGTACTTTTGGCCGTCTTCAAAGGTGCCTTCAAATCTGTTGTAATCTTCGGTCAACCAATAGTATTCAGCGGTGTAGTTTGCTCCGTTGGGAACGGTGGCGGTGCCGCTTGTGGCTGTGCCGCCGATGGTGGCAGTGGGAACGTTGCTCACAGAAACTTCGTCAAGGTCTTCAGAGAAGTAATAATAATCTTCAATGCAAAGGCTATCGAATGAGCCAAAATAACTATCGTGACGATAATTGCCGTTTACGTATACGTTTCTGTCCTTGGCAAAGACATAGCCTTCCTTGGGAATCAGGGTGATCACGTAACGGTAATCTTCCTTACCAAAGGTGCCGGAGAGGGGGGTATCCTCGTCGCCGTACCATTCATAACTTTTAAGGGTATAAGGGGCATCGGCAGCCACCTTGGGCATAGCGGTGGGGATGGGTTTGCCAAATTCTGCGTCGGCTACGTTGGTTACATTAATATCGGTGATCTCTTTTCGCAGATCATAGCGTTCCATCATAATGATTAAGTTGGGTCCGAAATCCATTACATCGGCGGCAAAATCATTTAAGAAGAGGGTGATATCTTCAAAATGATAACCGCTTTTGGGGGTCAATTCGATGGTGGCGCGATAGGCCTTGTTCCCGGCCGCACCGCCCGATGCGGGGAGATATGCCCCTTCAGGGCCATAATATTCCCAATATACCGTTGCGTTAAATGGAGCCCCTGTGGGCAATTTAACAGTTTGGGCAAGGGAGGCGCCTACTTTGGGTTCATCCATGTACAATAAGTACTCTCCGCAGATGGGGGTCTCTTCCTCTGCAAAGGCGGGAATCGCCGTGCTGAAGGCCGATAAAACCATACAAAGGACCAAAAGCAGACTGATCATTCTTTTTTTCATAGGTAAAGCTCCTTTCTTTTGCGTAAAATATACGCAATGGTTGATAATGTTATTATAGCAGAGGAGTGGTGAAAATGCAATAAAACTTCAATATTTTTTTAATTCTTTTGTGCAAAAGTTCTTTCATTTTGTCATTTTTTCGGGATCCTTCATATAAATAGATGAGGTGATGCTTATATGATCGATCATAAAGAACGGTTGCCGGATGGCGTTGCAGTTCTTCGGGGGAGTGCGGCCTATCCGGAACTTCGGGGCACCGTATGGCTTTATCAAACCGGGAAGGGCGCCTTTTTGGTGGCAGAAATCGGGGGCCTGCCCCACGGGGAAGAGTCCTGCGGAACGCCGATCTTTGCTTTTCATATTCACGGAGGCGGGGCCTGTACCGGGACAGGGGACCGGCCCTTTATGGACGCCGGCAGCCATTATGATCCGGGGAATTGCCCCCATCCTTTTCACGCCGGAGATCTGCTGCCTCTTTTTGGGGTAGATGGCTATGCCTTTTCTGCCGTTCTTACCGGTCGGTTTCGGGTGAAGGAGGTTTTGGGGAAAACGGTCGTGATCCACGCAGGGCGGGATGACTTTAAAACCCAGCCTTCCGGCGAGCCCGGCCTTATGATCGCCTGCGGCGTGATCTGTCCTTTCAACTGAAAAATGCTCACCCCCTGGGGTGAGCATTTTCGTTATTGAATGGGTTCAAAATCGGCGGCGCCGTGCTTGCAAAGGGGGCAAATGATATCCTCGGGCAGGGTATCGCCCTCATAAACATAGCCACAGATCTTGCAAACAAAGCCTTTTTTGCCTTCCGTTTCCGGAGCAGGCTTCACGTGATTCTGATAATAGGTGTAGGTCATGGTCTCCCGGTCAGAAAGCACCCGGGCCTCGGTAACAGAGCAGATGAACATTCCGTGGGTATCCAGATCCACATATTGCTCCACCTTCAGGCTCATAAAGGAATTGATATACCGGGGCAGAAATACCAGCCCATTATCGCTGCGCAGAGGTTCGCAATTTTCAAATTTATCCACATTCCGTCCGCTGCGGAAGCCAAAGGCTTCAAAAACCGCAAAGGGTGCGTCCTGGGTCAGGCAGTTGATGTTCATCTTGCCGGTCTGGCGGATTATATGGTGGGAATAATTTTCCTTATTGATAGCAACCGCAATGCGGTTGGGGGTGTTGGTTACCTGGGTAACAGTGTTCACGATCAGGCCGTTATCCTTTTTGCCATCGTTGCTGGTTACCACATAAAGGCCATAACCGATATTAAACAGAGCGGTCAGATCATTTTTATTGGCGGTGGCATCCTGCCGGGCCAGGTATTCCTTGCAAAGCTCATCCGCCAGCGCATTGAGCTGAGCGGTGCTTTCCTCGTTCAGGGCCGAAAGGATCTTTACATCGTTTTCCGCATAGGTCAGGTTTTTGCTCTTTTCAAACATGCCCTTCATAACCTTGGCGGCCACCGGCGCCCAGCTGCCGTTTTCAATAAAAGCTACGGTGCGATTTTGAAAGTTTCGTTCTACCAGATGGTTGATGAATTCCCGCATAAAGGGGAAGATCTCCGCATTATAGGTCGTAGTGGCGAACACGATCTTGCTATAGCGGAAGGCATCCTCCACCGCCTCGGCCATATCACAGCGGGCCAGGTCGGTAACCACAACCTTGGGGCAACCGTTGGCTTTTAGCCGCTCGGCAAATTGCATAACAGCCTTTTTGGTGTTGCCGTAAACGGAGGTATAGGCCACTAAGATGCCGTCGCTTTCCGGCTGATAACTGCTCCAGGTATTATAAAGCCCCAGATAATAACCCAAGTCCTCTTTTAATACAGGGCCGTGGAGGGGGCAGATGGTCTGAATATCCAACGCAGCGGCTTTTTTCAGCAAATTTTGCACCTGAACGCCGTATTTGCCCACGATCCCGATATAATATCTTCTGGCTTCGCAGGCCCAATCCTCCTCCACATCCAATGCGCCGAACTTGCCGAACCCATCGGCAGAGAAGAGCACCTTATCACAGGTATCGTAAGTGACGATTACCTCCGGCCAATGAACCATGGGCGCGGCCACAAAGGCCAGGGTGTGCTTGCCCAGCTCCAGGGTATCCCCCTGACCCACGATAATCTGCTGATCGGGGAAATCGGTGCCGAAAAAGTTCTGCATCATTTTGAAGGCCTTATCAGAGGAAACAATCTTGGTTTCCGGATAGGCGTTGATGAATTGACGGATATTGTCGGAATGATCCGGCTCCATATGCTGAATGATCAGGTAATCAGGTTTCCGGCCGTTCAGGGTATTTTGCAACTGATCCAGCCATTGATGGGTAAAACGGGCGTCCACCGTATCCATCACAGCGATCTTTTCATCCAGGATCACATAGGAATTATAGGCCATTCCGTTTGGAACAATATACTGACCCTCAAAAAGATCAATCTCGTGGTCGTTGACGCCGATATATTTAATGTCGTTGGTGATGTACATAATTTTAACTCCTGTTGGAGGCCCCGACGGGAGCCGTCGGGGCCTAAATTTTTATTCTTCGGAAAATTCATCCTTGCCTACGCCGCAGAGGGGACATTCAAAATCTTCGGGCAGGTCTTCAAATTGGGTACCGGGTTCAATACCGTGATCGGGATCGCCCAATTCTTCATCGTAAACCCAGCCGCAAACGTCGCATACATATTTCATATATTGATTCTCCTTTATTTTTATTGGCATTATCATTATAGCCTATTTTTAAAGAAAAATCTGTAACTTGGTTACGAAAAAGAAAAATTTATTCTTGGATCAAAAGGTGTTCTCGGGAATCGATAAAACATCATAAAAATCACTCCTTTTTTTGATGGCTCTATTATAACAATTTCATTTGTCGGTTGCAAGAGGATTTTCGTTGTGCTACAATAAAGAAAATCATAAAAAAGGAAGTTGAAATGAAATTTCTTGAAAAATATCCTATGCTGATGATCGTTTTGGGGGTGTTCGGCATCTCCCTTTCGGCCATCTTTGTGCGCTATTCGGCGGCCCCTTCGGCTGTTACCGCTTGTTTTCGTCTGCTTTGGAGCGTGCTTTTGCTGGCGCCGGTTGCGTTGAAAAAACGGGCGGAATTCAAGCAACTGAACGGAAAAACCGCCCTGCTTTGCTGCCTGAGCGGGGGCTTTCTGGCGGCCCATTTTGTGCTTTGGTTTGAATCCCTGAAGCATACCACCGTTGCTGCCTCCACCGTGATTGTTTGTACCGAGGTGATTTGGGTGGCATTGGGCTTTTGCCTCTTTTTAAAGGGCCGCATTCCCAAGGCAGCCTTGCTGGCTATCGGTCTCACCTTGGTGGGCAGCGTGCTGATCGCTTGGGGCGATATGGCCGGCGGCGGACTTTATGGGGATCTTCTTTCCCTGCTGGCGGCGGTGGCCGTGGGGGCCTATACCCTGATCGGTCGGGTGGTGCGGCAGGATACCTCCACCACCGTCTATACCTTTCTGGTCTACGGTTCCTGCTCCCTGGTGCTGTTGGTCACCTGCCTGGTGCAGAGAGCGCCCCTTTGGGGCTATGGTACCAGCCCGGTGATTGTGGGCTTGCTGCTGGCGGTATTTTCCACCATCCTGGGCCATAGTATCTTTAGCTGGTGTTTAAAATATTTTTCTCCGGCCTTCGTTTCCGCCTCTAAACTTTGCGAGCCGGTGGTAGCAGGGATCATTGCGGCGGTTCTTTTTGCCGAGATCCCCGGTTGGCTTCAACTGGGCGGCAGCCTTCTGATCCTGGTCGGTGTATTTTATTATTCCGTTCTTGAAACGAAAAAATCTCCTGTTTAAAACAGGAGATTTTTTTACTATTCTTCAATTTTCCACTTTTGTTGCAGAATCACCGCCGGGCCGTCGGGATCGGGATGATCGTAATAAACGGTGGCCAGACTGCCGTCTTTCAGCTCTACGGTGGCGGGATAGCCCAGGTCCTTGGTCTTGCCGTTGATGTTAATCGTGAAATCAACTTCCCAAGTTTTTCCTAAATCCTTGCTCAGCATCACTTTGATGCCGGTGTCGGGGAATTGTCGGCAGCCGTAGGCCGAGATCAGAACCCCGGAGGAATGAAGCAACAGATGGGCGGGTGCGCCTCCTTGGTCGGATAAGACCTGCTTGGGTTCGCTCCAGGTTCTTCCTTCGTCTTCCGAGACGGTCTGATAAAGGGTAAAGAGGGCGCCGTCCGGATCCTTGGATCGGATGTGATGCTTCCCTTGTACCCGGATGTGACAAAGGATCTTTCCGTCGGGCAAGCGGATGGCGTGGGGCTCGCAGGACGTCTGTTTTTCTCCTTGATGATAAATGGGTTCGATGGAGCCGCGGTATTCCATCTTCCTCTCCGTATCCATGGCATAGGCATAGATCAGATCCTCCTTGGGACCGTTAAAACCGGAACTTCTGCCCACCCATAATAGGGTGCCGTCCGCCATTTCCAAGGGCCCGTGGGGGGAGGTAATGGGGCTTTTCAGCAAGGGTCCAAAGGTCAGCCCGTTATCGTGGCTGATGCGGAAGGTAGTACCCAGGCATGCGGCCTCTTCCTCCGGGGTTACCGTATCCAGATAAGCCATGGCATAGGCATGCTCGATTTCTTCATAATAGACATGGTTGCGCTGATAGTCTGTTGTATTGTTAAAGGAGGTTACCACTACGCTGCTTTCTCCAAAGGGGCAGATTCCGCCGTCCCGATCATCCAAGGGAGTATCCACCACGGGTGCGGGTGGGGTATAGGTTTCTGCCTCGTCGTCGCTGTAAGCGATCACCGTTTTGCCAAAGGGGCAAACGTGTTGCAAACGAAAGCCGGAAGCTACTGCAGCGATCTTGCCGTTCTTCAGCCGGGCCACGCTGGGCCAGCCGAAATAGCAATGCTTGCTCAAAGGGTTGCTCATAATGATTTTAGGCTCTCCAATTAATTTAATTTTCATCAATAGGCCTCCTGTTGGTTTTGATTCGGGTTGCTATTATTTTAATCGCTTCAAAGCTATGGCGCAATGCAGAAAACAGACATCTTATGGAAAAAGAGTCTTTGTTTTATCAAAGGAAGGGGGCATAACCCTTGGTTGATGGGCTTTGCTCTTTTAATACGGTTTTCTATGGGAACTCTTAACAGGATCAGGCTTGCCCGAGGGAAGGCTGGTCCTGCTTTTTATTTTTTTAGGGGCCCCTGGGTCAACATT
>JAZOXD010000328.1:0-6860 GCA_045659565.1 Eubacteriales bacterium
CAGCACCAAAATCACACCGTTAATGAGCGTTGCGGACACCCTGATCCCCGCAGGGCGGATGCAATAACCCGCCGTATCCAGTTCCTTGGAAAGCTTATAAAGCTGCCGCAAAATCAGGATATAAAGCAGGATCATTCCCAGGGGCAGCAGAACTCCGTTATATCGGATCAGCCCTAAAAGGCACATCACAAGGTACCAAAAGATCAGCACCGGCATAGCGCCGTTATGGGAGGTCACCCCCGCCCGAAGACGAATCTCGTTCAAGGCGTTCCAAAAGGCGATATAGTGGAACAGCGCCATCAGCACCGACACCCAGGTCAAAACCGCCTCCGGAATCGCAAAGCTTTGCAGCTCCGGCCACAGGGTGGCTTGCGTCACCAGGTGGAAGAGAAACAACCCCAATCGGGGCACCGTTACCATCCAGCAGACCCGGAACCAGGTGTTTTCCCGCCGGAGCATCCGAAAGCCCTGCAAAAGCAGAAGATAGCCCAATAAAGGCAGGATATACTGCAACCCCAAAAAGTTCAGAGTAACGGTAATCAGCCCAAAGCCCCACAGCACCCGATTGATGGCACTGCGCCAGGGGTTCACTCCGCCCACCATCTGTTCGGGGGGCAGCTCCATGGCGGTTTGGTTCAAAAGTGCCTCGAATTCCGCCTCGTCAAAGGTGTGCAAGTTATGCTCATTCATCCCGCTCACCTCCCAACAGATTTTTTAATTTTCGACGCAGGCGGTAAAGGCGCCCCTCCACTGCCCGCTCCGTTTGCCCCAGCTCGGCGGCGATCTGCGCCACCGGCTGCAGATAATAATACTTGCGGTAAAATAAGTTCCGCTCTCCTTCGGAAAGTTCCAAAAGGGCTCTTTTCAGCCGGGTAGCCTGCTCCTGCCGAAGCATCTGTTCCTCCGGCCCCGGGTCCGGAGAGGGGAAGGCGCCGTCCAAGGGCTCACCCTCCGGCGGAAGCTTGCGCCGGAGGTTCAAGGCGGTATTCTTGGCCAGGGCGGTGAGCCAGGCGGGAAAATTTCCCCGCTCCGGGTCGAAGCGTTCAATCCGCTCCCATACCTTCAAGGCCACCTCCTGCAGGCATTCCTCCTGCTCCTCCCGCTGGGGCAAAATGGGGGCGATGACGTAGCGAAGCAATGGGCCAAAGCGCGCCAAAAAAGCCTCGGCACCCTTAGGATCCCGCAGGCGGATCCGCCGGATCATCTCGCTGACTTCCATATTCATTGCCCCCTTTCCCGATTCTTTACTTTATTATACAAGATTTTGGCCGAAAACCCACAGTTTTTTATCAAAAATTTCACCAAATTATTTATTGTATTCTTGAAATAAAAGGAGTATAATAAGGACGCATAATACCATTTGAGGCAGCAAGAGTGATTCGGGGTGCTTTTGGCACCGTGGATCGCTCTTGTCCCCCTTATAAGGAGTGATACATTTTGAAACAAAAAACCAACGGCGGGAAACGGCTGTTTCTTGCGGTATGGCTGGGGCTGATCGCCCTGCTGGCGGTGGGCATTTTACTGCTGTGGCCCCCCGGCGCCAAGCACGAATCCATCAAGGAACTGATGCAGGACGGCGTTCTGCACGAAGCCAACCGTATTGATCTTTTCGGCCGGGAAGTAAATCCCGGGCTGATCTCGGCTTATGTGGTTTCTGCCATGCTGTTGCTGGCGGCGGCCCTGATCCGGATCTTTGCCATTCCCCGCTTTAAACAAATCCCCGGTAAATTCCAGACCCTTCTGGAAAAACTGGTGGAGTTCTTTTCCACCATGGCGGGCAAAAACAGCCCCCACCGCACCGGCTTTGTGGGCACCTATATCTTCAGCGCCGGCGTTTACATCTTCTTCAGCACCCTGTTTGAGCTGTTTGGCTTTCAATGGCTCACTTCCGAAGGGCATTCCATTTCGCTGCCGGCGCCGATTTCGGATATCAACGGCGCCATCGCCATGGGCGTCATGTCCTACGGAATGATTTTGGGCGCAGGGCTGATCTGCGGCGGCATCCGGGGAGGCTTGAGTGTCCTGAAGGATTTCTCGTTACCCATCTCTATGAGCTTCCGCCTGTTCGGTGCTTTGCTCAGCGGCCTTCTGGTCACCGAGCTGGTTTATTATTACGTGGGGTTGAGCTTTGTTCTGCCGGTAGTGGTAGGCGTTATGTTCACCCTGTTACATGCGGCTATTCAGACTTATGTATTGGCCACCTTAGTTTCTATTTTCTACGGCGAGGCCGTTGAACCCAGACCGAAAAAAATCAAAACCAAAAAAACGAAAGAGGTAATTGAAAAATGAAAAAGAGCAGAATTTTCTCCCTGATTTTAGTTGTTGTTATGATGCTGGCCCTGGCCACCCTGATGGCTATGCCCGCCTTTGCCGAAGAGGCCGCCCCCATTGCCACCGGGGCAGAGGAAACCGTTGCAGAAGCCAATGAAAACGATGTTAAATCCACTAAAGCCTGGACTGCCGCCATCACCATTGCTGTGGTAGGCGCTGCCGGTGCCATCGGTATGGCCTGGGCCATTGCCAAAAGCGCCGACAGTATGGCCCGTCAGCCCGAAGCCGCCGGTAAGATCAACTCCGCAATGATGCTGGGCCTGGTATTTATCGAAACCGCCATCATCTATGCCCTGATCGTTGCCATTCTGGTGATCTTCGTACTTTAATTTGAAGAGGTAAGGTAATGAATATCCCTTTAAATATTGATTTTTTGCAGATCCTTCTGCATATGTTGAACTTTGTGATTTTGGCAGGAGGACTTTCCCTTTTGCTCTATAATCCCATCCAAAAGTTTTTGACCGAGCGCGCCGAAAAACTGGCTGAAACCGAGCAAAAGAACAAGGAAGCCGCTGCTGAAAACGAAAAAATGAAGGCAGAATACGAAGAAAAGCTTCGGGCAACCCAAAATGAAATTGCCGAAATGAAAAAGCAGGTGGAAAAGGACTGCGCCGCCACCTCTGCCCAATACTTGGAGATTGCCAAGGAAAAGGCCGACGCCATCATCCGGGCCGCCGAAGAGGAAGGCCGGGAGCGGAAGGAACATATTTTGGAATCTGCCCAGGCTGAGATCGGCGAGTTGGTGGTGGCTGCCACCCAAAAGCTTTTAAGCGATACCGTAACCCCCGAGCACAACAGTGCTCTTTATGATGAATTCATCCGGGTAGCCAATGAGGATGCCGCAGAATCGAGGACCCAAAATGATTAAAAATAATTTTGAGGATCTCAATAAGCCGGAACCCCTGAAGGTCGAGATCCAGTGCATCACACCCCCCAGCCCCGAACAGCTGGAAAAGATGCGCACCTTCTTTATGGCCGAATACAAAGCCGATGAAGTTGACTTTGTGATCCGGCGGGATCCCAGCGTGGTGGGTGGCTTCCGCATTTTTGTGGGGGATGAAAACTACGACTGGTCCACCCAGGGACGGATCCGCCAGCTGCAAAACTCTTTTCGGGCTTTGCAAAAGGAATTTGATCCCAAAAAGATCATCTCTCTTTTAAAAGAGGATATTGAAAGTTTTGAACTGAATGCCGTTCACCAGCAGGTAGGCTTTGTGCTGAATGTGGGCGACGGCATTGCCCTGATCGAAGGGCTCCACGATGTGGAATACGGCGAGATCGTGCTGTTCGATTGCGGCGTAAAGGGAATGGTACAGGATATCCGCTCCGACGGCACCAACGGTGTGATTCTGTTCGGCGACGATGCCGAAATCGCCGAAGGCAGCCGGGTGGTTCGCACCCGCCGCACCGCCGGAATCCCCATCCGTACCCATATTCTGGGACGGATTATCGATCCCTTGGGCAAGCCGGTGGATGACAATGGCGAGATTGGAGCCAAGGAATATTACCCCATCGAATGGCCCGCCCCCGCCATCATTGAGCGGAAATCTGTTTGTCGCCCCTTGGAAACCGGAATTCTGGCGATTGACTCCATGTTCCCCATTGGCCGGGGCCAGCGGGAACTGATCATCGGCGACCGCCAGACCGGAAAAACCACCATCGCAACCGATACCATCATTAACCAAAAGGATAAAAATGTGGTCTGCGTCTATGTGGCCATCGGCCAGAAGGCCAGTTCCATTGCCAAGGTAGCCGCCACCTTGAAAAAGCACGGCGCCATGGATTATACGGTGATCGTGTCCTCTCCCGCCAGCGATTCTGCCTCCCTGCAGTACATTGCCCCCTATGCGGGCTGCGCTGTGGCAGAATACTTTATGAACCGGGGCCGGGATGTGCTGATCGTTTATGATGATCTTTCCAAGCATGCGGTCGCCTACCGCACCCTGAGCCTTCTGTTGGAACGCTCCCCCGGGCGGGAGGCTTATCCCGGGGATGTTTTCTATCTCCATTCCCGGTTGCTGGAACGTTCTGCCCAGCTTTCCGATGAAAAAGGCGGCGGCAGTATCACCGCTCTGCCCATTGTGGAAACCCAGGCCGGTGACGTTTCGGCCTATATCCCCACCAACATCATCTCTATTACCGATGGACAGATCTTTTTGGAAAACGAACTGTTCTTCGCCGGCCAACGTCCCGCCATCAACGTGGGGCTTTCGGTATCCCGGGTGGGCGGCTCTGCCCAGACCCACATCATGAAAAAATCCGTGGGCACCATCCGGCTGGATCTGGCCCAATACCGTGAAATGCAGGCGTTTTCCCAATTCGGCGGCGATCTGGATGCAGGAACTGCCCGCCAGTTGAAATACGGCGCCGGGCTGATGCAGCTTTTGCGCCAGCCCAACAATTCGCCCATGAGCCTGCACCATCAGGTCATTACCCTGATTTGTGCCCAGGCCGGGCTGTTCACCGATACGCCGGTGAAGGAAATCAAGGCACTGCAGGGGGAACTGCTCCATTATTTTGACGAGCACAAAAACTCCCTTTGCCACCGGATTGAACACCAAAAGACCTATTCCGAAGAACTGAAAAAAGAGGTTCTGGAAGCTGCCAAGCAATTTTTGGACCGATAATTTTTTTGAAAGGAGGAGTCTCATTCTATGGTCAGCGCCAGCGAGATCAAAGCCCGAATCGAAGGGATCCGGGACACCAAAAAAATCACCGACGCCATGTATATGATCTCCTCTGCAAAAATGCGGCGGGCAGTGCGGGAGTTGGAACAAACCACCCCCTATTTTGACACCCTGCGGGTGAAAATCGGGGAACTGTTCCACTATATTCAGCAATCGGAAAACCGCTATTTTAAAGTAACGATGCCGGAAAATATCCCGCATATGAATCATGGCATTTTGCTGATTACCGCCGATAAAGGTTTGGCCGGTGCTTATAACCAGGAGGCCATCAAGGTCTGTGAAGAATATATGAGCCGCCACCCCAGAACCACCGTTTTTATCATCGGAGAATATGGCAGACAGTATTTTTTAAATAAAAAAATACCATTTGTAAATGAATTTCACTACTCTGCCCAGCGGCCCGCCCTGACCGATGCCCGCAAGATCTGCGCAGAACTGTTAGAATATTATGACCAAGAGCGGCTGGACGAGATCAACATCATCTACACCGACTATATGGGGACCAAGCCGGGGATTTGCAAAAAACAAACCCTTTTGCCCCTGAACAAGACCCATTTTTACGAAGATGACAACCCCACCGCCCCTATAAAAAACGAATTCCTGCCCAGTCCGGATGCGGTGCTGAACGGGATCGTGCCCAGCTATCTGATGGGCTTTATCTACGGTTGCCTGGTGGAAAGTTTTTGCAGCGAGCAGCAAGCCAGAATGATCGCAATGAAAAGCGCCGGCGATAATGCCGAGGAAATGCTCAAAAGCCTGCGGGTGCAATATAACAAGATCCGCCAGGCCGCCATCACCGGCGAAATGGTAGAAATCACTGCAGGAGTAAAAGCCCTGAGGCAAAAACGACAAGGGTTGAGCGAATAATCCGTAGGAGAGAACAAATCATATGACAAAACTTGAATTAAATCCCACCGGCAAGATCGTTCAAATCACCGGTCCGGTGGTAGATGTTCAATTTGAAAAAGAAAATATGCCCCGGATCCGGGAGCAGCTTTGGCTGAACTGCAAAAACGAAAAGCGCACCATGGAAGTGGTGCAGCATATCGGGAACCGCACCGTTCGCTGCGTAATGTTAGGCGCCAGCGAAGGCCTGTGCCGGGATATGGAAGTTTATGCCACAGGCGCCCCCATCAGCGTGCCCGTGGGCGAGCCGGTGTTGGGCCGGTTGCTGAACGTGTTGGGAGACCCCATCGACGGCAAGGAGGAAATCCCCGCCGATTGCCAACGGAATTCCATCTATCGCCCCGCCCCCGCCTATTCCGATCGGGCCTCCTCTGAAGAAATTCTGGAAACCGGCATCAAGGTCATCGACCTGCTGGCCCCCTACACCAAGGGTGGTAAGATCGGCCTGTTCGGCGGCGCCGGTGTAGGCAAAACCGTTTTGATCCAGGAACTGATCCATAATATTGCCACCGAGCACGGCGGCTATTCCATCTTCACCGGTGTAGGCGAACGAAGCCGGGAAGGCAACGATCTTTACTATGAGATGCAGGAAAGCGGCGTTCTGGATAAAACCGCTCTGGTTTTTGGCCAGATGAACGAAGCGCCGGGCGTGCGGATGCGGGTGGCTCTCACCGGGCTGACCATGGCCGAACACTTCCGGGACGAAAGCAAAAAAGACGTTCTGCTCTTTATCGACAACATCTTCCGGTTCATTCAGGCCGGTAGCGAGGTTTCCACCCTTTTGGGCCGGATGCCCTCAGCAGTGGGTTATCAGCCCACCCTTTCCCAGGAGTTGGGCGAACTGGAGGAGCGAATCGCTTCCACCAAAGATGGCTCCGTTACCTCGGTACAGGCCATTTATGTGCCCGCCGTCGACCTGACGGACCCTGCCCCCGC
>JAZOXD010000329.1:0-3699 GCA_045659565.1 Eubacteriales bacterium
ATCAGCACCAGCGGCACCACCCAGACCCGTAACCGGCCGTCTTTCTTCAATAAAGTTGTAACGGGAGAATCGTTCATTTTCAATCCTTATATTTTCATTGTCAGGCCCACTCGATGCTTCTTCAGATCTACCGAGATGACCTTTACCTTTACCACATCGCCCACCTTCAACACCTCGCTGGGATGCTTGATGAAGCGGTCGCAGATTTGGGAGATATGGACCAAACCATCGTCGTGGACGCCGATATCCACAAAGGCGCCGAAGTCAATTACATTCCGCACCGTCCCCTGCAGCAGCATCCCTTCTTTCAGGTCCTCCAGCTTCAGAACATCGGTTTTCAGAATAGGCTTGGGCAACTCGTCCCGGGGATCTCGGCCGGGCTTTTGCAAAAAGCCCGCAATATCCACCAAAGTAGGCAAGCCAATGCCCAATTCTTCCGCCAAAGCTTCGCCCTTTTTACCGGCGGTAAAGCTGCCGATCTCCCGAAGAGAACCACTCTTCAGGTCTGCAACGGTATAGCCGCATTTTTCCAAAAGGCTGCGGGCAGCATCATAGCTTTCGGGATGCACCGCAGTGGTGTCCAAGGGTTCATCCCCGCCGGATACCCGCAAAAAGCCCGCACACTGTTCAAAGGCCTTGGGGCCCAGTTTGGGCACCTTCAAAAGTTGTTTGCGGGAATGGAAGGCCCCTTCTGCCCCCCGATAAGAAACAATATTTTTCGCAACGGCGCTACTCACCCCGCCCACCTGGGCCAAAAGAGGTGCGCTGGCAGTGTTCAGATCCACGCCAACGGCGTTTACACAATCCTCCACCACGCCGCCCAGAGCTTCGCCCAGACGGGTCTTGGGCATATCATGCTGGTATTGACCCACCCCAATGGAGCGGGGATCAATCTTCACCAATTCCGCCAAGGGATCCTGCAGTCGGCGGGCAATGGATACGGCAGACCGCAAAGAAACATCAAACTGGGGGAATTCCTCCGCCGCCAGTTTAGAGGCCGAATAGACCGAAGCGCCGGCCTCGCTGACGATCACATAATGCACCGGCCGATCCAGTTCCTTGATCATCTCTGCCACAAAGGCCTCCGATTCCCGGGAGGCGGTGCCGTTACCAATGCTGATCAAAGATACTCCGTGCTTTTTAATCAAAGCCTTCAGCTTAGTTTTGGCCCCCTCTGTACGATTTTGGGGCGGGGTAGGATAAACCACCGTGGTATCCAACACCTTGCCGGTCTCAACCACAACGGCAATCTTGCAAACGGTACGATAGGCGGGGTCCAGCCCCAAAGTTACCATCCCTTTCACAGGGGGTTGCATCAATAAATGGCGCAGGTTTACGGAAAAGACGCCGATGGCCTGCTCCGAAGCCTGCTCGGTCAGGGTGCTTCGCACCTCCCGTTCCATAGAGGGGGCGATCAGGCGGTCAAAGGCGTCTGCCGCCGCTTCCCTTACCTGTTGAGCGCAAAGGGAATCGTTCTTAACGTAAGCGTTTTCCAGAATCTTCAGGGCTCGAACTTCATCCACCAGCACCTTGACCTTAAGGATTTCTTCCGTCTCCCCACGGTTCAGGGCCAAAACCCGATGGCCGGGAATCTTTTTCACCAATTCTTCAAAAGAGGCATACATATCGTACACCCCGTGCTCGTCCACGGCATCGGCGGCTTTTTCCGAAGCGATCACCCCGATGGCCTGATACAGGGAGCGGAGCAGGCGGCGCATTTCCGCATCGTCGGAAACCGTTTCCGCAATAATATCACGGGCGCCCTGCAGGGCGGCTTCCACGTCGGGCACTTCCTTTTCTTCGTCCACAAAAGCTTCCCCTTCTTTGGCGGGGTCTGTTTCGGGGGACTGTTCCAAAATCAACAGGGCCAAAGGCTCCAGCCCACGGGCTTTCGCCTTCCCTGCGCGGGTTTGTTTTTTCTGTTTATAAGGGCGGTAAAGGTCTTCCACCACCGCCAGCGTTTCCGCCGCTAAAATGGCGGCCTGTAATTCTTCGGTCAGTTTTTCCTGGGCTTCAATGGCGGCAATAACTTCTTCCTTCCGCTTGGCCAGGTTTCTTAAGTAATTCAGCCGCTCCGAAAGGGTGCGGAGCACCTGGTCATCCAGGCCGCCCGTGGCTTCTTTGCGGTAACGGGCAATAAAGGGGATCGTATTCCCGTCGTCCATCAGTTCCACCGCCGCGGCCACCTGGGTCACTTTAATATTCAGTTCTTTTGCTAATATCTGATTGATTTCCATTTTTTGCTCCTTTGCAGTCAGTCTTCTATTATTATAACAAATCCATCCCCGTTTCGCAAGAGAAATCCATTGACAACTCCCGTAAAAAAGAATATACTGAACCCAGTAAAACAAAGGAGTTAGTTTACTATGGCTGTTTCATCATCTTCCTCCCTGTTGACCGCCCTGCCTTATTACGGGGATCAAACCGATTTGACCCAATGCTTTAAATGGTACAAAGAAGGCGGTTTTTCCGCCGTGGACGTATCCTTATGGGGTTACTGCTTTAAAGACCTGCCCATGACCCACGACGGTGGCGAAAAATGGGCGGAACAACAACGAACGATTGCCGACGACCTGGGAATCGCCATCACCCAAACCCACGGCTATACCCTTACGGGGATGCAATGGGACGACCCCACTTGCGAATACTTCCCCACCTTTGAGGAGCGAAACCTGCGTTGTATCCGCGCTTCCAAAATTTTAGGCGCCCAATGTATGGTGGTGCACCCCACCAATCTGCCCCATGCCCCCCTTTACAGCACACAGGCCGCAAAAGAAGCGAACCTTGCCTATTTGGCTCCCTTGATTGAAGAAGCCAAAAAACAGGGGATCATCCTGGCGGTGGAAAACATGATCGACTATCGGAAAAACCATCGCCGTTACTGCGGCGGAGACCCTTATGAACTATTGGACCTGGTGGATACCATCAACGATCCTTCCGTAAAAATCTGTATCGATACGGGCCACGCCCATCAGGCCGGCCTCCACGTGGGGGATTTTATCCGCCTGGCAGGGGATCGGCTGATCTCCACCCATATCAACGATAACTTCCAGAGTTCCGATGCCCACTTAATGCCCCTTTTCGGCTCTGCAGATTGGCAGGATATCAGCAACGCCTTAAAAGAAATCGGCTACACGCACGACTTCACCTATGAACTGAATCCTGTGAAGCTCCCCAAGGAAGCCCTGGTGCCCTGGCTCCGCTTCCTTCACCAATTAGCAGAATCCATCATCGCATAAAAAAAGGGAATGGGTATCCCCATTCCCTTTTCCTTTTATTTCGATTGACAACACCGCCACTTTTTGATATAATAAACCCAACTTCGTCGGGGTGTGGCGCAGTTGGTAGCGCGCCTGCTTTGGGAGCAGGATGCCGCAGGTTCGAATCCTGTCACTCCGACCAAAGGGAGCACTTTAAAAGGTGCTCCCTTTTTTATTTTTGCTGTAATCGGCATCCTGCGACCAAAGCAGGTTCCCGCTTTGGGTTGCGCCCGCGACCGCCGCCGGTGGCGGGTGAAGCGAGCAGGTTAGCAGCTGCCGCAACACGACAGTTACCGAGCAAACCACGGCTTGCGATGGAAATGTCGATGTTGCAAAGGGCGTCTTTGACGAGGATGCCGCAGGTTCGAATCCTGTCACTCCGACCAAAGGGAGCACTTTAAAAGGTGCTCCTTTTTCTTTTTTCATCAAAGGCATCCTG
>JAZOXD010000330.1:0-1794 GCA_045659565.1 Eubacteriales bacterium
GTAGCCGATATCGATATCGCCGTATTACAGAAAAAATTAACCTCTGAAAACGTAATGATCCATTTCCCGGACGAGCTGATTCCGGCGAATCGAACCAAGATTGAAACCGAGGATATAGGACATATTTAAAATGGATTTTCAAGCAAAAATGGATGGATTCATCCGAGATTTTGTGGAACGGGAGAATTACGCCGGTTCCCTGCGGATTACCCTGAAGGATCGAATTATCTACGAGCGGAAGATGGGTCTTGCGGATCGGGAGGCGGGGCTTCCCTTTACCGAGGATTCCATGTTCACCTTTTACTCCATGAGCAAGCCCTTCTGTGCTATGGGGCTACTGCGCCTTTGTGACGAAGGGTTGGTGGATTTGGATACCCACCCGGGCCGCTATCTGCCGGAGGCCGAGGGCTTTGACCCCCGGGTCACCCTGGCGATGATGCTCAATCATATCTCCGGCGTGCCCGATTGCTTCCGGGAAAAGGATTTTCGGGAAAGCTTTGGCCCCGCCACCCCCGATCGGATGCGGGCGGCGGTGAAGGCTATCAGCAACCGCCCCTCTTATTTTGAGCCCGGAACGGCGGATTGCTATGCCAATATCAACTATACGGTGCCCGCCCTGGTCATTGAAAACGTCAGCGGGATGCCCTATGCCGAATATATGAAAAAACGGGTCTTTGAGCCCCTGGGCGCCGCCACTCTGCGGGTGGATGCGGCGGATGCGGTGATCCCTGACCGGGTGCAGGGCTATGCCAAGAGCCCGGAGGGCGCTATTATCAGGGCGGATCGCTCCCTGGATTGGATGATGGGCGCCGGGGACCTGATTGGCCGGGTAGAGGACGTTTATTGCCTGAACCGGGCCATTAAGCACCGCCTTTTGTTAAAGGAAGAAAGCTGGAAAAGGGTGCTGAGCTCCTCGCCAATAAACCAAATGGGGCTGGGCTGTACCGTTAAAATGCGGGGGAACCGGGTGCGGATCACCCATAACGGCGGACACACCGGCTTCCGCACCTATCATATCCAGTACCCTGAGGAGGATCTGGATATGATCTTGCTCTCCAACTGCGGTTGGGGTAAGCTGCGGGAACATTTTGAACAGGCACTGTTCCAATTTTATTTTGAGGAAATTCTGCCCGATGCCACTCCCATGGACGTTGGGTATATTTAAAGGGAGGAAAAAACAATGTACGATTATGCAAACGAAGGGATGGAGATCGCCGGTATGTTTGGCGTGTTGGCCGTTATATTGGTGGTTTATCTGGTAATCTTAGGCCTGTTGTTGGCCAATTATATTATTACTTCTCTTGCCCTCTATACCATTGCCGACCGCCGGCGGATCAATAACCCCTGGCTGGCCTGGATCCCCTATGGCAACCTTTGGATCATCGGCTCCATCGTGGATTGCCACGACCGACAAAAGGGCGGGGAGAAAAAGTGGCGCAAGATCCTGTTGGCCTTGGGGCTGAGCGCCGTAGTCGGGATCGTTTTAATGTATATTTTTGTGACAATAAGCGTGCGGCTTATGGGCAAACGGCAAATCGGTGATATGCAGCCGAACGAACTGGTTATTACACTGCTCATTTCCGAAATAGTCGCCATACCGCTTCAGGATATTTCACAGCCCATCTTAAGCGGTGTGGTTGCAATTTTTATGCTCATAGTCCTCGAAATTGTAATGTCCGTGCTCTCCCTCAAAAGCGTGAACGTGCGAAAATTTATGAGCGGAAACTCGGTTGTGCTCATAAATAACGGCATCATTGACCAAAACGCTATGAGAAACGTGCGAATGACTGTTTT
>JAZOXD010000331.1:0-1193 GCA_045659565.1 Eubacteriales bacterium
CCTGCAGGATGCAGGTTACGATATGCTGAATGCAGATAACGGTACCTATGACAGCTGGTATTGGGCCCATCCGCCTATGTATATGCCCCAGAACTGTAATTTAGAAGATGTTGCACATATTAAAAAGTTCGTGGATATTCCCGTTGTTTGTGCCGGCCGGATGGAGCCCGATGTGGGCGCCAAGGCCATTGCCGAAGGCCGCATCGACGCTATGGGCATTGCCCGTCAGTTCCTGGTCGATGGCGAATGGATTACCAAAATGATGGAAGAACGGATGGAAGAAATCCGCCCCTGCATCTGCTGCCACGCCGGCTGCTTCAATTTTGCCAAATCCAAGGGTCACGCCAATAATCAGGACCTGAGCGATACCCGGGGTCTGGCTCGCTGTGCCCTGAACCCTGAAACCATGCAGAGCAAGAAATATAACATCAAGCCCGCCAAGAAGGCCAAAAGAATCGCGGTCATCGGCGGCGGTATCGGCGGGATGGAAACGGCTTTGGTTTGCGCCAAGCGGGGCCACAGCGTTACCCTTTATGAAAAGACCGATAAATTGGGCGGGGTATTCATTGCCGCAGCCGCTCCTTCCTATAAAGAAAAGGACCGTGACCTTATCGCCTGGTATCGCCGTGAGATGGCTTGTTCCAACGTGGAAGTGAAGCTGAACACGGAAGTGACGGATCTGAAGAGCCTGGATGCAGACGAGATTGTGGTTGCCACGGGCGCCGTAGCCAACCGTATTCCCGTTCAGGGAGCAGAACGGGCGGTAGAAGCCGTGGAATTCCTGCTGGGTGAGAAGCAGGTGGGCGAGAAGGTAACCATCATCGGCGGCGGCCTGACCGGTTGCGAGATTGCTTATGAACTCTATCTGCAGGGCAAAAAGCCCACCATCGTGGAGATGAAAAATGATCTGATCGATGGCGCCGGCATCTGCCTGGCCAACAGTTCTTATTTAAGAGATTTCTTTGAAACCAACAAGGTTCCCGTTCATCTGGAAACCCGCCTTTCTTCCATCGACGAGGATGGGGTAACGGTTACCGATAAGGAAGGGAAAACCTTTAAGATTGAAGGGGATAGCGTGATCCTTTCCGTGGGTTATCGTCCTGCGCCTTTGGCCACCAAGGGCGTGCACGTTGTGGGCGATGCAGATAAAGTGGGCAATTTGCGTACGGTAATCTGGCAAGCCTGGGATATTG
>JAZOXD010000332.1:0-2370 GCA_045659565.1 Eubacteriales bacterium
AAGGAAGAACGTGCCAAAGAGGCTGCCCGCCGACAAGCGATCTCCCGTATTGAGCGGGAATTGGCCCAAACGGAAGAAGAAATTGCCGATTGGAGCCAAAAACTGGAAAACGCCGGCTCCGATTATAAATTGTTGGAAGAATGTTGCCAAAAACTGGAAGAACTCCGTACCCGTCAGGATACTCTCACCGAGGAATGGATGGAACTTTCAGAATAATTTTTTAAAAAAATGTGACCATTTACTTTTTTGAAACGTAATCTTATTGGAAGGGGGGAGAATATTGAGCCTTTATCCTTCAAAACAAAATTTTGAAGAGATCTATGACCGCTATGCGGATCAGCTCTTTCGGATCTCCCTTTCTTGTACCCGTAACCGGGAGGATGCAGAAGACGTTGTGCACGATGTCTTTATGCGCTATCTGGATCAAACCGATCCCTTCCGGGATGAAGCCCATAGGCGCGCGTGGCTTCTTCGGGTTGCAATCAACCGTAGCCGGGATCTTTTGCGGCGCGGGCAACTGCGGCAATACGAGCCTTTGGAGGAAGTGGACCATCTGGCTGCTCCTTCGGAAGAGGCCGTTGCCCTTCCGGTTGCCCAATTACCGGAAAAGTATCGCGAGCCGATCCTCCTTCATTATTATGAAGGTTTTTCGGTGGAAGAAGTGGCTAAAATATTAATGCTTACCCCTTCTGCTGTTAAAATGCGATTGGCCCGGGCGCGGGAAAAACTTAAAGTTCAGATAGAAAAGGAGGAAAGCAACCTGTGATCGATCCAAAGCAAGTAGAAGCCTATCGGCAGCTTAAAGCGCCCGATACGCTGAAACAACGGGTAATGGAAAGCGCAGAAATGCGAACCGAACCCCTGAAACTAAAGCCCCGCTGGTTCAAAACTCTGGGCGGTGTGGCTTGCCTGGTGATCGTTTGCGTTGCCGCTTTCTTCGCAATGCGCCCTACTTCCGAAACCGAGGTTCTTTACGAGGGAGAGCCTCTTTCGGCACAGCCGGTCACCATTGCCCCTGCTATGACCGCCAAAGCCGTTCCCTTCGGTGAAAAAATGGTAACTCCCGTGGGAGTTCCGTTGGAGATCAACCTTTCAACCGAAACCAAGATCTCTGTGTCTGCCGGGGAACTGCAGGTCTATGAAGCGGGAACCGGCGAACTGCTTTTTGTGGGCACCGACCTCACTGCGGATCGGGATCTTACCGTGCGGTGGGATCTATCCGGTGTGGAAAATGCCTCTACGGAGCTTTCGCTGACCGATGAGAATCACCAGGCAGTTTATGCCATCACCCTCGATGCCAACGGCGATGCCGTAATCTATCAAAAAAATTAAAAGGAGAATTCCAAAATGAAAAAGTTTTTAGCTATGATCCTGGCCGCTATGATGCTGCTGACCGTTACCGCTTGCGGTAAGAAGAATGATGAGAACACCGATGACAACGCCGTTAAGATGACCGCCGTTGAAGTATTGAACAAGATCTTTGCCGGCTATGCCGAGGAAGAAAAGTTCCCCGTTGGCGGCGGTGATGCCAATAATATGAACATGGAAGGCGCCGGCAAGTATGATGTAACCTTGGCCGAGGATATGGACGCCACCATGGGTCTGCCTGTTGCAGAAGCCTCTAAAGTTGAAGATGCCGCTTCTGCTCTTCATATGATGAACGCTAATACCTTCACCGGTGCTTGCTACACCCTGAAGGCCGATACCGATGCCAACGCTCTGGCTGATGCCATTGTGAACCATCTGAAAACCCGCCAGTGGATCTGCGGCCAGCCCGATACCTTGGTGATCGTTACCGTAAACGGCAACCAGATGATCACCGCCTTTGGCGCCTCCGATATCATCAACACCTTCAAAACCAACCTGGGCAAAGCCTTTGATTCCTACACCATCGTTAGCGAAACCGCTTTGCATGAGTAAAATTTAAATAAAAAAGCGGCCTCAAAAGGGCCGCTTTTTTAAGGAGATAGACGTGCTTTTTTCAAGTATCACATTTTTATATTACTTTCTTCCGGCGGTTCTGATCCTTTATTTCATCAGCCCCAAGGGGCTGAAAAACAGCGTGTTGCTGCTGGCAAGCCTGATTTTTTACGGCTGGGGCGAACCCAAATATGTCTTTTTGATGATCGCCACTATTCTGATGGGCTGGGCCTTGGGGTTGGGAATTGAAAAATGCCGCGGAACATGTAAAGCAAAATTCCTTTGCGGACTTTCGGTGGCGTTGAGCCTGGCGGTGTTGGGTTATTTCAAATATGCCGATTTCTTTTTGGAAAATTTCAATGCCGTAACCGGCCTTTCAGTGCCTCTTTTGCGTATCGCTCTGCCCATTGGGATCAGTTTTTATACCTTCCAGGTATTAAGCTATACCAT
>JAZOXD010000333.1:0-8088 GCA_045659565.1 Eubacteriales bacterium
CTCTTGCTTACAAGCCTCTCTGCAGGCCTCATCATCAAAGATGGCGTAGCCTGCCATATTCACGCCCATATCGGTGGGGCTGCAATAGAATTTATCGTTGCCGGTGATCTTGGTCAGGATCCGGTGTACAATGGGGAAGGCCTCCACGTCCCGGTTGTAGTTTACGGTCATCTGTCCATAGGTTTCCAGATGGAAGGGATCAATCATATTCACGTCCTGCAAATCGGCGGTGGCGGCCTCATAAGCCAGATTCACCGGATGCTTTAAAGGCAGGTTCCAGATGGGGAAGGTCTCATATTTGCCGTAGCCGGCATTGATGCCTCGCTTGTGTTCGTGATATACTTGAGAAAGACAGGTGGCCAGTTTGCCGCTTCCGGGGCCCGGTGCGGTAACCACCACCAAGGGCTTGGTGGTTTCGATAAAGGGATTGCTGCCAAAGCCTTGATCGCTGGCAATATGGTCCAGATCGTGGGGGTACCCGGCAATGGGCTTATGCACATAATATTTGATGCCTCTGGCATCCATTACCCGCATAAACTGATCGGTGGCAGGTTGTCCATTGTATTTGGTGATCAGAACGCTGTTCACCTCAATGTCCATGGATTTCACCAGATCAATCTGCCGCAAAAGGTCCTGATCATAGCTGATGCCCAGGTCGGCGCGGATCTTGCTTTTTTCGATATTTTCTGCGCTGATGCAGAAGATGATCTCCACCTGCTCCCGCATACTTTGCAGCATTCGAATTTTGGCGTCCGGCGCAAAACCGGGTAAAACCCGTGCGGCGTGGTAATCATCAAAAAGCTTACCGCCGAATTCCAGATATAATTTACCATCGAATCGGGCAATGCGCTCTAAGATGTTTTCCCGCTGCTTGGCCATATAAAGTTCATTATCAAAGCCTTGCTTGAACACGATCCTTGTCCCCCCTAAAGCAGAATTATCATACCTTAAAATCATATCACATTTTTATTTACTCTGCAACGCTCTTTTTTAAGTTTTTTCAAAAAATAATGAAATATTTTTTGTTTTGTGATAAACTTTTAAAAAAGGAAGTGATAGCAATGAATGGCGAAAATACAAATTGGAGCCAAAGTGTGGCCGGGGTATTGATTGAAGAGGGGAAGGTTCTTCTGGCTCGTCATACTTATGGCGGCGGTAAAGGTAAATTGATCATCCCGGGGGGCTACCTGGAAAAAGGCGAAATGCCGGAAGAAGCCCTGGCTCGGGAATTCAAAGAAGAAGTGGGCCTTTCTGTAAAAACAGAAAATCTTTTGGGAATCCGCTTTAACCGCAAGGATTGGTATGCGGTCTTTTCCGTGAAATATGTGGGTGGCGAGCTGCGCGCTGATCGGGATGAAATCAGCGAAGCCGTCTGGATCCCTGTGGAGGAAGCGCTCCTTCGTGAAGATGTTCCCGATCTCACCAAGAAACTTATCCAATGCGCCCGGGATGCCTCCAATGCTTTCGGTCCCATTGACTATAATGGTCTTAACCCGCCCTATCAATTATATGGACAAAAAAAGTAGCAAGCGTCGCTTGCTACTTTTTTCTTTTAATTTTGCCTTAGCCGAAGGTTATTATTCCGTGATGGGATCATTGGGGCAGAATTTGTTTAAAGTCCGTTTGTAGATCGCCTTGAATAAATGGGGATCAAAGCCTTCGTGGATAGCGGGCTCCAATTCATAGGTCATTTCTTCCAGTTTTCGGCGCTCCGATTGACGTTCTTCAGGGGTGCGGTTTTCACCTAAATAGGAAGCCAGAAGGTCGGCAAACTGCTTGGCCAGTTGGGCGTGGTACTTTAAAAAACGCCAGGAGGGATTTTTTTCGGCATTTTTCTCAATATATTCTTTGTAAAAAGCGTCAATTTCCCCTTTGGCCTGTTTCAAGCGGATTTCTGTGGCGGCAGGATCCAAGTCCTTGTCACCCCGTAAATAGGCAGGATCAAATAATAAAGAAAGCTTCGAAAGATAGGATTCAACAGCATCGCCGTCCTCGTCAAAGGCGGCAGAAAAATATTCCGAGCAAATGGTTTCAAAGGAACTCTTTTTATCCCAAAGCCCCTTTGCCATGGAGTAAAACGGTAAGCCGGTGGGGAAAAAGGTGCGCTGTAACTGGCAACTGATCATCCCGTTCAGCCCCAACTTGTCCAGGTTTGTCATATCCTTGTGCAGAATTCTTGCACATTCATAATATCCGGGATCCAGGTGATGATCCCACATTAAATGATAATCAAAATCAAAACTGTCGCTGATCTGCTGTTCCTTTTGCCAGCGGGAAAGGCGTGCAACATTCTCAGCCACAGACCTGGGCCGGATCAGTTGATTGCGCACGTAGGGAGCAAGGGTTGGCTCCTTGGTAAGATCTACTTCTGCAAAGGAGGTGGTGTAGGTCCGGCTGATGGGCGCAAACATCAAAACAAAACGATCCGGATTAAGGATCTTTTCCTTTTCCGGTGCCCAAAGTAAATCATTGTAGATCAGGCAGACTACCTTGGTTACGATGCCGGCATGGGTCATTTTTTGATCCAAAAGATTTAAAATGTCAATGTAAAAATCCGACGGGATCTTTTTGCGGCATTCCGGGCATTCGCAATGGTTATTCGAACCATCTGCTAACCAAAGGTGTAAAAAGTTTACATCGGCATGGGCCTTGCAATAAGCAACAATGGCATCGGCCATCTTCTCCCGTATCATAGGTTTGGAATAGCAAAGATTGGTGTTCAGAGGAATATCCTTCCAAAATTTTCGTTTTCCATCGATCTCTGCAAGATATTGCCGTGTTTCCGGGGGAATCTGGTCATCGTCGATCTTTTCCCATCCTCCGGCAGAAATGCCAAAGGGTTCACAGGTCCATCCGTGGCCGGTGGCATGGTAATCCAGGCCTCTTAAAGCAATTTCCTCCTCCAAAGTTTGCCACATCCGGGCAACGTCTTCGGCGGTGATGGAGTTCAACCCCATCTTGGAATTTTCGTCGTTATAAAAGCGGGTGAAAAAGGTGGTGGGCGTGTGGAACTGCATAAAATATGCGTTCATACCCACCTTGGGCAAGTAATCGATCATATTGTAAACGTGCTCGTAGGATACAGCACCTTCAATGCAAACACCCCGATGCCGGGCGGAAGCCTTCTCCTTTACCGTAACGGTAAGGGCGGCGGGTGTCAGGCTTTTTTGAGGGATGATCTCTCCCTCTGCGCCGGGGCGTAAAAACCGGCATCCTAACTCATATAAAAACCGGTAGGCACCGATCAAAACTGCTCGTTCCGAGGAACCGGTGATGATCCCGCAACCGTTTTGAACGGCGATGTGGATCTCATCCTGCTCACTTGACTGAACCGATCCGTCGATTCCCAGCCAAAGTACATTCTTCACATTGGCAGAAAAGGTATCATAAATCCGAACATCCACCCAAAGGGCGGGGTCCATCTGCTTCAAATAACGTTTTAATTCCTGAGCTGCATAGCCAATCGTTTTATTTCTGCCGATTCTGACAATGGAAATGTTCATTGTTTGTTCTCCCAGCTTATAATTTTATACATTATAATATGTGCATGATTATAAGTCAAGAAAGAAACGATTATATCTGTTTCTCAATTTCCCGGCGTAGCCGCTGAATGATCTTCTTTTCCAAGCGGGAAATATAGGATTGAGAGATTCCTAAAATATCTGCCACTTCTTTTTGGGTCATTTCCCGATAACCGCCAAGTCCGAACCGCATCTCCATGATCATCCGTTCCCGAAGGGGAATTTGCTCCAGGGCAGAATGAAGAATCTGCCGTTCAATATCCTCCTCCAAATTTCGGGAAACACTGTCAGAATCGGTGCCTAAAATATCCGAAAGCAACAGTTCGTTTCCATCCCAATCCACATTCAAAGGCTCATCTAATGATACTTCTGCCTTTTGGTTATGGGTCTTGCGCAAAAACATTAAAATTTCATTTTCAATGCAGCGGGAGGCATAGGTCGCCAGTTTGATGTTTTTGTCGGAGCGGAAGGTGTTGATGGCTTTGATCAGCCCAATGGAACCAATAGAGATCAGATCCTCCGCCGGTATGCCGGTGGTTTCAAAGCGTTTGGAGATATAAACCACCAACCGTAAATTATGCTCGATCAGCTTTTGGGTGGCATAAGCCTCACCTTGGTCCAAAGCGCGTATGTAATCCTGCTCCTCCTCCGGGTTCAGGGGCGGTGGAAGGGTCACATATCCGTTGGCATAATGAACCCGACCTGCCAATTTTCGCAAAAGTTGCGCCAGTTTGGGGTGATACAGCAAATAATAACGAATGATATTCATAAGTTACTCCAATCTCGGTGTAATAAGGCTTGAA
This sequence comes from Eubacteriales bacterium, assembly GCA_045659565.1. GTDB lineage: Bacteria > Bacillota > Clostridia > Oscillospirales > QAKW01 > QAKW01. Next base: position 4,325 of record JAZOXD010000333.1, read on the forward strand.
AACGTCTATCCGGTGCCAAGGGTTGTGTCACGATCCCAACAATGGCTCTCCGCTCCGAATGGTCAATCGTTAGGCTCTTGGGCCGAAATCCAAAGATCAGGGTATGCCCGCCGGAAGCGTCGGTGTAAGGAATCAGTCGCAAATGCAGCTGGGGATATTGCGCCGATAAGGTCGGTAAGGCGCCGGCATCGCTATGTAAAACTGCCCGTAGCAAATTTTCCGGCAACGGCAAGGAATCCCATTGGCAAAGAATCACCGGTGTCAGACTGATGGGGTCATAAAGGGAATTTCCGGTGTCCAAAAGGGCTAATAGGGAAGTTCCGTCTATGGTCAGAGTGTGTAAAAAACTTTTTTCTTTTCGTCGCTCCAGAAAAAAGAAAAACATCCTCGCCATTCCGTAAAATCCAAAAGATAAAGCCAGCAATAACCAAAGGGGCAAATCCATATAATAAACGCCTCCGGAATAAAGCATATGGCTCCCGGCATCGGTGAAGGCGTAAAAAGCATAGATCCCGCCGCCAAACAAAAGACTCACTGTTAAGAAGAGGAATAAAGTTTTTCCAAAGGTGGCCAGCCGTTCAAAGGGAAAGGCGATTAGTAAAGCTGCCACCGGTAAAAGAACCTTTAAAGGAATTCCAAGGCTCCAATGCAGCTCACTAAAAAAGAAGAAGCAGGCACCCAATGCACCAATGGCCGCTCCTAATGGTAATCGCCATTTGGAAACCGGTCGGCCTGCTATCAGGGCGGTGGTGGCCAGCAGAAAGGTGTCCATTAAAAAGTTAATAAAGAATAAAATATCAACATAAATGATCATGGCATCAGTATACCATCCTCTGTTTGAAGATTTTGCCGAAAAATGATAGGGTGAAAAAAGTAATTCGAAGCTGCTTCAAATCGGGATATTTCGGATTTACCCTAAAAAATCAAGATAATAAAGATTGTAAATTTCGCCTGTCTGTGGTATAATAAACTGATGAAATTTTGTTTGGAGTAGATAACGGCTGTGGATTATCGGAAGATTACCTATGAAATTGAAGAAAAAGATCGGGGCCGAACCGTGCTTTCCTATTTAAAGGAACGGGGCTATTCCAGCCGGGTGCTGAGCGGGCTGAAGCGCAATCCCTATGGCATCACCATCGGCCGTAAGCGGGTTACGGTGCAAAAGCAACTACGCCCCGGTGATCAGTTAACGGTGCGTATCACCAATAAGGAAAGCCAGTTGGCGGATGAATATCTTAAACCGGTGAATATCCCTTTGGAGATTCTTTTTGAGGACGAAGACGTTCTGGTGATCAATAAACCGCCCCATATGGCAACCCATCCTTCTTTGGGCAATCGTGATACCACCTTGGCTAATGCCGTGGCTTATTATATGCTTCAAAAGAATCGGGAATTCGTTTTCCGCCCGGTTCATCGGCTGGATAAGGATACCAGCGGTGCCATTTTGTTGGGTAAAAATGCCCATAGCGCCGGGGTGCTGGGTGAAGATCTCAAAGTGAAAAAGGTGGAACGAACCTATCTTGCTATATTAAAGGGAACTCTGCCGGAAAAAGCGGGGACAGTGGATGCGCCCATTGGCAGAAATCCGGGCTCGGTTATCAGCCGCCGGATTGATCCTGCCGGGGATCCCGCTATCACCCATTATCGTGTTTTGTCAGAAGGACAGGGGTATTCTCTGGTTCGCCTGAAGCTGGAAACCGGGCGCACCCATCAAATTCGGGTGCATATGGCCCATCTGGGAGCCCCCGTAGCCGGTGATTTTCTCTATGGCGAAGAGGATGCGGAATTGGGCCGCCAAGCCCTCCATTCCGAAAGTTTGAAGTTTACGCAGCCGGTAACGGGCGAAGCCCTTTCATTTCGATGCCCCTTGCCGGAGGATCTTGTGGACTTGCTCCGCCGTTGCGGTATGGATGAGCGAGCTGCCCAGGAAGGAGATTTAGAATGAAACTGTTGATTTTTGACGGAAATTCCATCATCAATCGAGCCTTTTACGCCATCCACGCCCTTTCAACCAAGGATGGACGTCCCACCAACGGGATCTATGGCTTCTTAAAACTCTATTTTAAATATTATGCCATCTCAAAACCGGATATGGTGGCGGTTGCTTTCGACCTGCGGGAAAAAACCTTCCGTCATAAAATGTATGCGGATTATAAGGCACAGCGCAAAGGGATGCCTGATGAACTGGCTGCCCAGATGGAGCCCTTAAAAGAGATTTTGCGGGCAATGAATGTTAAGATCCTGGAACTGGCAGGTTATGAGGCTGATGATATTATCGGTACTGCCAGCCGCTATTGCCTGGATCAGGGCTATGAATGTGACATTGTTTCCGGTGATCGGGATGATTTCCAATTGGTGGGACCCGGGGTACGGGTTCTGATGCCTGTCACCAAAGCCGGCGGCAGTGAAATGGAAATTTATGATGAAGCGGCGGTACAGGCGAAATATGAACTTACCCCCGCCCAATTGATCGATTTGAAAGCTATAATGGGTGATACCTCTGATAATATCAAAGGGGTACCGGGTATTGGCGAAAAAGGGGCTTTGGAACTGATCCGCAAGTTCGGTTCACTGGATGGGGTGTATGCACATCTGGAAGAACTGAAACCCGCTCAACAAAACAAATTGGAATTGGGCAAGGAATCCGCCTATCTTTCCTACGAACTGGCCAAGATCTGCCGGCAGGTCCCTGTTGAACTGAATGACAGTGAAATGGCCATTCGGGAACCGGAGGTCAAAAAACTTAAGGCTCTGTTGGAAGATCTGGAACTCACCAGCCTGATGGGACAGTTCAATTTGCAGAATACGATCGAATATGAAAAGCCGGAAGTAACCGACGGAACCGCTGCGGATTATCTGGAATATTTTAAGAGTGAGGGTCTCTATTTTTTAAAAACAGATGCCTTCTATGCCCGTTACAAAGAGGGCATTCTGCGGTTGGCGGACGGTGAAAGCCTGCTTTCTCAAGTGAACAAGATTTATACCTATGATGCCAAGCCATTTTATGGGATGGATTATCATGGCGCTCCTTATTTTGATTGTTTGGTGGCGGCCTACGTGGCGGATCCCGGTGGGAAATATGATCTGACCCATCTGTTAGAACATTATACCGGCCGCCAAGCAGAACGCCCGGAGGATTGCGTAGCCGCTTTGCCGGAACTTTGTGAAAAACTTTTGGAAGAGATTGAAAAGAACGGTCAGACTGCCCTGCTTTATGAAGTGGAATTCCCCTTGACCGTGGTGTTGGCCGATATGGAGGCTCGGGGCTTTGCAGTGGAAAAGGATCGCCTCACCGCCTATACCGCCGAACTGGGTGTTCATATCGAGGCCCTGGAAAAAGAGGTTGTCGAACTGGCTGGCGAATCCTTCAATCTGAATTCTCCCCGTCAACTGGGCGAGATCCTCTTTGAAAAAATGGGGCTCAAGGGCGGCAAAAAGACCAAGACCGGCTATTCCACCAATGCAGATGTATTGGAAAAGCTTCGGGGCGAGCCCATTGTGGATAAGATTTTGGAATATCGTAAATACGCCAAACTGCGCTCTACCTATGGGGAAGGCTTGCTGAAACTGATTGGCGCTGACGGTCGGATCCGCAGCAATTATAATCAAACAGTCACCATGACCGGGCGGATCTCTTCTTCGGAACCCAATTTGCAGAATATCCCGGTTCGGGATGCTTTGGGCCGGGAACTACGCCGGATGTTTGTGGCGGGGGACCGGGGAAAACAAGTTCTGCTGGATGCGGATTATTCTCAGATCGAACT
>JAZOXD010000334.1:0-15016 GCA_045659565.1 Eubacteriales bacterium
GCACTGTGGAGGGTGTAAACGGCATCTCCCTCTTTATTCAGACCATTCCTTATAACCTTTATGCATTGCTGACCATCGCCATGGTAATCGTGATCTCCCTGGCCGATTTCGATTTTGGCTCGATGCGCCATCACGAAAAAAATGCCCGCAAAGGGGATCTCTTCTCCAAGGCCGGCAACCCCTACGAAAAAGCTGAGCAGATCCCTGCCAATTCCAAGGGGAAGGTAATCGATCTGGTGCTGCCCGTTGTGGTTTTAATCGTTCTGAGCGTGGCCGGTATGGTTTACACCGGCGGCTTCTTCAGCGGCACCTCCTTTATTGATGCTTTTGCCGGTTGCGATGCCGCCTACGGTCTGGCGGTTGGTTCTATCGCTGCTTTGGTTGTGGATATGATCTATTTCATCTGCCGCCGGGTGCTCACCTTCAAGGAATGCACCGAGGCCCTGCCTGAAGGCTTTAAGCAGATGGTTCCCGCCATCCTGATCCTGACCTTTGCCTGGGGCCTGAAATCCATGACCGGCCTACTGGGTGCCGGCACCTTCGTTTCCGGCGTGGTTAAGAGTGCCACCGCTCTGCAGATCCTGTTGCCCGCCATCCTGTTCCTGGTTGCCATGTTGCTGGCCTTTGCCACCGGTACCTCCTGGGGCACCTTCGGTATCCTGATCCCCATCGTAACCGATGTATTCAAGGATTCTTTGGCCAATGTATCTGAAACCGGCGTCATCCCCGCCATGGTCATCATCTGCATCTCTGCCTGCCTGGCCGGTGCGGTTTGCGGCGACCATTGCTCCCCCATTTCCGACACCACCATTATGGCCTCTACCGGCGCCCAAAGCGACCACGTGGCCCATGTTTCTACCCAGCTTCCCTACGCATTAACCGTTGCAGGCGTCAGCCTGGTAGGTTATCTGCTGGCCGGCTTTGTTCAGAATGTATTTGTTGTTCTGGGCGTATCCCTGGTGCTGATGCTCGCCACCCTCTTTGTGATTAAAGCAATTGTAAAGAACAGAGCATAATTTTCTAACAAAATGGAACCGCTTTCCTTTGGAAAGCGGTTCTTTTTTTACCATTCGTAATCATTCTGTAATATTTTGACTTTTTATTACAGGATGTAACCAAACTGTTGGAAAAATTAATTGGAAATTGCCCTTGACCTGTGATATCTTAAAATTGCAAAGAAAGGAGCGATGATGCTATGAAAAAGATCAAAAGCAAAATATTTATCCTGCTGGCTGTGTCTGTTTTAACAGTAGGCCTGCTTTGCAACGCCTTTTTATCCGGCTCTGCCCCGGTGGAAGAAGCCAAGGCCGCCGCACCCCTTTATACCGTAGAGGAAGTAAAGACCGCCCTTTTGGCCTATGAGCAAACCGGCAATGCCGGTGCCCTTTTAAAGGATATTATGCTCCCCGCTACCTCCGGAACCAAAACGCCCAAACTGGACGAACGCCGTATTCTGAATACCACCCCCCTTTCCGCCTTTGGTAATGCGGAAACCTATTACAAGGAGTTACGAAGCCACGGTATTCGCCAAAGCGACTTGGATGGAATGAACTATTCCGATTATCAGCAACTTCGCAACGGCTGGAAGTTGGATCCATCCACCGCAAAGACGTTGAAACTTCGGTTCCCGGAGTTGGCGGAAGCGGACCTGACCCAATGGACCTACGGCACCTATGATTTTTATCTGCAGGAGCAGAATGTGGCCAATTTGAAGGAGCTGTTCACCGAGGATCAATTGGCTCAATTGGAAAAAATGGGGATTCAGATCAGCGATACCCAATATCTCTTAAGAATTTACGATACCCCCGCCAACTTGTTGGCCCAACCGGAGGCGAAACTGAAGGCCACCATCGAAGACCGTTACCAGCAGGATCTGAACCTGCTTTTGGGAGCCGACTGGCGTATTTCTGCCAAGGGAACTTTTTAAAAACATTCGAACTAAAAGCCTGCTGGTTTTAAAATCAGCAGGCTTTTTTATTTGGATTTGAAATAAAGAATTTGTTTTTCTCCAATGGTGAAGGAGGAATCATCCAAGGGGGACTTTCCGCCTTCACATAATCTAAAAAGCCATGGAAGAAGCGCAGGAACTGTTCATAACGTTGCCGATAACGGGCGGCTGGCCTACCCCATACATAGGCTTGATCTTGCCAATTGTTTTGGAAAAATCAATTTTCATAAGTTTGCTCCCGTCTGGATTTTTCTTTATTTCATCAAATTGGCCGGTGTTGTCAATGCCCCGGCCCCAAGACTTTTTCGTAAAAAAATGCCCCTCCTTGCGGAGGGGCAGCATCCATTATAGTTTTGAAAAGCCGTTGCAGTTCACCAGCGCATCGGTCTTCACGCCGGCCTTGCAAAGAGGGCACTCGTGAGAGGGACCATTCACATAATCCGGCAAATCGCTGGGATTGAACACGGAAACCACGGGATAATCCTCGATCTTTTCCTCTGTGGCGAACACAGAAGCCACGCCGGCCACCATACCGCCATAATAACGGATGGCCTCCAAAGCGCCCTTTACGGTACTGCCGCTGACGATGGAAAGGGCCAGCACCAAAACGTGCTTGCCGGTGATCATCGGAACCAGGTTATCCCGGAAGATCAGCTGGCTGTTGCTGGTGGTTTCGGGGGTCACCACATAGATGGTCTGATGGGCGTTCATATTGATATAATTGCCTTCGGTGAGCCGTTCGGCCAGGCAGGTGCCGACGACTTCCATCCCATCCAGGCAGAGGATTGTATCCACAACAGTGGAATGGGCATAGTAACTGCAAATCTCTTTAGCCATGGATCGGGCTTCGGAAAGGCGGGCCTTTTGGGCGGCTACATCAATATAATAATTGGTGTGATGCTGACCGGTTACAAAATGCCCCTTGACCACCCGTAAATGCAAATTTTTGCGCTTGGTTGCGTATTTGAAAGTATCTAAAGTTGGCATCTGAAAGAACTCCTTTTTCTTTATTATATAATTTCGATTCAAAAAATACAAGGTTTTTGTTGAAATTTCCCAAAAAAACTTTTCGACACTTTTATCAATAGTTGACAGCGCAACTATTTTTTGCTATCATTTAGTTGACAATGCAACTATTTTTTTAAAAAGGAAGAGAACATGGAAAATTATAGGCGTTATTTTTTAACGATTTCCCGAATCGCCCAGCGATATTACAACAATCATATCACCGAGGAACTCACCGCCCAGGAAGCCCACGCCCTGCGGGTGATCTCCATCCATCAAAAGCTGAACCAACAGCTGCTGGCCGATCGGCTGGGGATCGATAAATCCCAAGTAACCCGATTGGTGAACAGCTTGGAACAACGAGGGTATATCACCCGAGAAGTGGATTCCGAGGACCGCCGGGCCCGGCTGATCGGCTCTACCCCCAAGGCGGATGCGGTGAAGCAATTGGATCTTGAATGGAACAACCGCTATTATGAATGGTTGCTTTCCGACCTGGAGCAGGAGGAAAAAGAACAGTTCACCCAAACGCTGATCAAACTATATGAACGGGCCCGGGAATCCCGTAAAAATGGGTTTGCCGAATTGGAGGTGGAGCAATGAAACTGATCCTTCAATATGTGAAGCCCTATCTGGCACAGATGTTTTTGGGCTTTTTTATCAAATTTATAGGAACCACCATGGATTTGGTTCTGCCCTATATTTTGGCCCACATCATTGATGTTCTGATCCCAAAAGAGGATATGAGGCCGGTTTTAATCTGGGGTGGCGTGATGCTTCTTTGCTCCGGAATTGCCTGGATCGGTAACATTATGTCCAACCGCTCCGCCGCCCTGGTGGCCCGCAAGGCGATGTTTGCAATGCGACACGATCTTTTTGAAAAGATCTTTGCCCTTTCCACCCCCCAAGTGGATACCGCCACCATTCCTTCCCTGATCTCCCGAATGACCACCGATACTTATAATCTGCACCGGATGATCGGAATGATGCAGCGGATCGGTATCCGCGCGCCGATCCTGTTGATCGGGGGCATTTTAATGACTTGGAGTTTGGATCCGGTACTTTCTGCCGTTTTGCTGGCGATGCTGCCGATAATGGGCCTGTTGGTTTACCGAATTTCTAAAAAGAGCGTTCCCCTTTTTGCCGATCTGCAGGAAAAGAACGACGCTTTGGTACGCACCGTTCGGGAAAACGTGAGCGGCGTACGGATCATCAAGGCTCTTTCCAAATCCCAGGACGAAAAGCAACGCTTTTTAGAGGTGAACAACCGGGTTTATAAGGCCGAGAGCAAGGCCAATAATACCATGGCCATCAATGCGCCGCTGATGAATCTGATCCTGAACCTGGGTTTGGTTTTGGTGGTGCTGATCGGCGCCCGGCGGATCAATGCTGGTATCACCGGCGTGGGCACCATCACCGCCTTTCTCTCTTATTTCACCATCATCCTCAATGCGATGCTGATGATGACCCGGGTTCTGACCGGCTATTCCCGCTCGCTGGCCTCCGCCAAGCGGATCCGTGAAATTTTGGTGCTGCCCCGGGGCCTGCAGGCAAAAGAGCGCCCCGCCCCTGAAACCGAGGCCGCCCTCACCTTCGAAAACGTCACCTTCTCTTATCATAAAAAGCAAGCGGATCTTTCCAACATTTCCTTTGCCCTGAAGAAGGGCGAGAGCCTTGGAATTTTAGGCCCCACCGGCGCCGGAAAAACCACGTTGGCCAGCCTTTTGATGCGGTTTTATGATCCTGATGAAGGGCGCATCACCCTTTTGGGACAAGATCTTTGCAGCTTGGAGCCCGCCGAAATCCGCAAGCATTTCGGGGTGGTGTTCCAAAACGACCTGCTCTTTCGGGATACCATTGGTGAAAATATCCGGATCGGCCGTAACCTGACCGAAGCGGAATTACAGACCGCCGTAACCGATGCACAAGCCGCCGGGTTCGTAGCAGAAAAGGGTGGTCTGGAAGCCTTGATCGAGCCCAAGGCCGCCAATCTTTCCGGCGGGCAAAAGCAACGGATTCTGATCGCCCGGGCTTTGGCCGGGCGGCCGGACTTTCTGATTTTGGATGATTCCTCCAGCGCCTTGGATTTTAAAACCGATGCAGCCCTGCGCAAGACCCTGCGGGAGCAATATGCAGATACCACCACCATTATGATTGCCCAGCGCATCGGCTCTGTGCGCCATTGCGATCAGATCCTGGTGTTGGAGGACGGCCAATGCCGGGGCCTGGGCACCCATGAGGAACTGATGGAGCATTGCCCCCTTTATCGGGAAATTTACACCCTGCAAACCGGTGAGGAGGTGGCAAAATGAAAGAAAAACAGCGCTTTTCCAAGCATGTTCTGATCCGCTTGGGCGGCTATCTTATGAAATATAAATGGTTCCTTTTAGCAGCCATTTTGCTTTCCTTCGCCTCCAATATTCTGGCCCTTTTGGGGCCGGAGCTTTCCGGCAAGGCCATTGATGCCGCCACCGGCGGCGTGGGTAAGGTGAATTTTTCCGCCGTTTACCGGTTGGCAGGGCTGATGGCGATTTTTTATCTGGTTTCGGCCGTAATGGCCTATATTTTGCGAATCCTGATGATCCACATCGCCCGGAAGGTCACCTTCCGGCTGCGGCAGGATCTGTTTGAACGATTGGTGGATCTGCCGGTGGGCTTTTATGATACCCACGCCCCCGGGGATATCCTGAGCCGCATCAGCTATGACGCGGATAACATCAGCGAATCGCTGGCGTCGGATGTGATTGCGATCCTTACCAGTCTGATCACCATCGTGGGCTCCCTTTATATGATGCTGCGCATCAGCCCGCTCCTGCTTTTAGTCTTTGCCATCACCGTTCCCCTCTCCATTCTGTTCACTCGCTATTTTTCCAAGCGGGTGCGGCCCCTCTTCCGGTTGCGGAGCAAGAAATTAGGGGAATTGAACGATTTTGTGGAGGAGAAGATCTCCGGCCAAAAGACCTTGAAATCCTATAATCAGGAGGACAATGTGCTCCGGGATTTCGATGAAGAGGACGAAACGGTGGTGGAGGCCTATTATCAGGCCGAATATCAAGGCAGTATGATGGGCCCTTCCATGAACCTGATCAACAACCTCTCCCTGGCGCTGATTTCAATCTTGGGCGCTTTTCTCTTTATCAAAAGCGGCGGCACCTGGATCACCATCGGCAGTATCTCCAGTTTTGTGCTCTATAGCCGGAAGTTTTCCGGCCCCATCAACGAGATCGCCGGGATCTACAGCGAGCTGCAATCAGCCATGGCGGCGGCGGAACGAATCTTTGGGCTGATGGACGAACAGCCCGAACCCGCCGACCTGCCGGAAGCAAAACCCCTGCCCCGGGTAGAGGGCGAGGTGGAACTGAAAAATGTTTCCTTTGGCTATCGCCCCGAAAAAACCATTCTTTCGAATTTTTCTTTAAAGGCGGAGCCGGGCAAGCTGGTGGCGATTGTAGGCCCCACCGGCGCCGGAAAAAGCACGCTGATCAATCTTTTGATGCGGTTTTACGAAACCAACGCAGGGGAACTGCTTTTAGACGGCAAACACTTCCCGGAAATTACCCGGGATAGCCTGCGGCTTTCCTATTCGATGGTATTACAGGAGACCTGGCTTTTCTATGGCAGCATTTATGACAACATCGCCTACGGTCGGCCCGATGCCACCAAAGAGGAAGTGATCGCCGCCGCCAAGGCGGCAGGCATCCATTCCTTCATCCGAGGTCTGCCGGAGGGCTATGATACCATTCTGACCGACGATGCGGCCAATATCTCCAAGGGTCAGAAGCAACTTTTGACCATCGCCCGGGCCATGCTGATGGATTGCCCCATGCTGATTTTGGACGAAGCCACCTCCAATGTGGATACCCGCACCGAAAAGTTGGTACAAAAAGCCATGCGGGAATTGATGGCCCATAAAACCTGCTTTGTGGTGGCCCATCGGCTTTCCACCATCCGGGATGCGGACCTGATCCTGGTGGTAAAAGACGGCGAGATTGTGCAACGAGGCACCCACCAAGAACTACTGGCCACCGGCGGATTTTATAGCGAACTTTATAACGCCCAATTTGAATAACAAAACAAAAAGGAACCTTTTTGAAAAAAGGTTCCTTTTAAAATCCTCCAAAAACTTTCAAACCATTAATGTTCAGTTTGAGAGTTTTAGAAGAGGGGTCCGGGGAGGAACCTTTTCCAAAAGGTTCCTCCCCGCTTCTTATTTCATCTCGTTCAGTATTTTTTCAATCACGTCTTTGGTCGCCAGACCAGGCAGGCTTGCCGTTGCGCCGCCGCAGGCACTTCCCAATTTCAGGGCATATTCATAGCCTTGATCGTAGCCGGCCACAAAACCGGCCACCATGGAATCTCCGGCTCCAACGGTATTAATGGCCGTTACCTTGGCAACGCCTTCCGTCAACACTTGGTTGGTTTCCGTAAGCAACAGGGCACCGTCTTTGCCCCGGGAAATAAGCACATTCCGGGCGCCCTGCTGTTGCAGTTCCCGGGCCGCATCGGCAATCTCGTCCTCGGTGTACAGCTGGCGGCCCACCAATTCTTCCAGTTCCCGATGGTTGGGCTTAATCAGGAAGGGTTTATATTTCAACACATTCAACAGCAACTTGCCGGTGGCATCCACCACGCAACGGGTCCCCTTCTTTTCCAAAAGGGCCAGAATCTGCTCATAGATATCTGCCGGCAAAGTGGAAGGCACACTCCCCGCCAGCACTAACGTATCTTCGGCGGTCAACTGATCCAATTTTTCCCAAAGGGCGGCGATGGCTTGGGCATCGATTCCGGGCCCCTGCGCATTGATCTCGGTTTCCTGCTCCCCCTTCATCTTCACATTGATACGGGTAAGCCCTTCCTTCAACTGAATAAAATCCGCATGGATACCCCGGCTTTGCAGGTCATCGGCCAAGGCGGCGCCGGTGAAGCCGGCGATAAAGCCCAAAGCGGTGTTCTCCTTATCCAGTTCCTTCAGCACCAAGGACACATTCACGCCCTTACCCCCGAAATAAAGTTCTTCGCTAACGGAACGGTTGGTTTCACCCAATTCCAGATCCTTCACACGAATTACATAGTCCAGTGCAGGATTAAAGGTAACAGTATAGATCATTTTAGTATCCTCCTTATTTCTTCATAATCTCGTTATAGACCTCATTTTTCGGCACACCCCGATCATTGGCGGCGGCCTTGATGGCTTCTTTTTTGGTCAGACCGGTCTGGATATAATATTCCACATGGGCGGCGGGAGAAAGTTTTTGCCAAAAGGCCTCTTCCCGGGGCTCTTCCGTTGCCCCCTCCAAAACAATCACATATTCCCCCCGGGGATCATTTTCCTCATAAAAGGCGATCATCTCTGCCACGGTGCCCCGCTGCACCGTTTCGTGCAGTTTGGTCAGTTCCCGGCAAAGGGCGATCCGCCGATCGCCAAAGGCCTCGTAAAGATCCTGCAGCGTACCCCGCAGTTTTTGGGGCGCCTCATAAAAGATCAAGGTCTCTTTGGTATATTGCAGGCTTTCCAGATGCTCCCGGCGGTTCTTTTTGGTGGTGGATAAAAAGCCCTCGAAGGCAAAGCGGCCCGTGGGCAGACCGGAAAGCACCAAAGCGCTGATCAGGGCGCAGGGGCCCGGCACCACCGAAACCTCATAGCCTTCTTCCGCCATCAACTTCACCAGATCCTCGCCGGGATCGCTGATGCCCGGCATCCCGGCATCCGTTACCAGGGCGCAGGTTTCGCCCCCTTGGATGCGTTTCAGAATCTCCAGCCCCCGTTCCCGCTTGTTATGTTCAAAATAACTGATCAAAGGCTTATGGATGCCCATATGATTCAACAATTTCAGGGTATTGCGGGTATCCTCGGCAGCAATAAAATCCACCTGCTCCAGTACCTCGTGGCATCGGCGGGAAAGATCCCCCAGGTTTCCGATGGGCGTTCCCACCAAATATAAAACCGGCTCGCTCATCTATTTTTGCTCCCTTCGGTAAATTTGTTTCAGTTCCTCGGTTTCGGAACCATCGGCATTATGCAGAATGAGGGAAGGCTCAATGGCCAGTTCCCGCTTGCCGCTGCGCACGCCTTCTACTAAGATCAGAATCGCCGATTCCCCGGCCTTGGGCTCCACCAAGCGAAGGCGAGAGGGGGAAAAGCCACCCTGTTCCATCTTTTGCAAAATCTCGCCCAAACGGTAAGGGCGATGAACCATAGCCAATCGCCCACCGGGCTTCACCAGATAGCCCGCCGCCCGGAACACATCCTCCAGGTTGCAGGCTTCCTCCCGGCGGGCCAGTTCCCGATAAGGGTTCTGGCCGGGGATCCCCCGGCCCACCGGCTCATAGGGCGGGTTCACCGTCACCAGATCATAGCACCCCCCTTGGGTCAGGGAGCGGATCTCCTTCAGGTCCCCTTCGATGATCTCCAACCGATCCTCGCAATGATTCTCCGCCCGGCTGCGACGCATCAGGTCGCATAAATAGGGTTGAATTTCCAAAGCAACGGCCCGATCTGCATCCCCTTTGGCCAGCATCAGAATGGGAACGATCCCGGTCCCACTGCAAAGATCCAGCATTTTCATTCCCGGCTTGCATCGGGCAAAATCCACCAGCAGCACCCCATCGGTGCCGAACCGAAAAAAACGGCTGTTTTGCCAAAGAAACCAGCCGTTCATCTGCAGATCATCCAATTCATCGTATCGGTTCAGTTCGTTCATTGATCCTCAAAGGCCTTGCGGCGCAAGTCGTCTCCATAAAAATAGCAATAAGTAAAATGCCCCAACAGGCGGGACACAATCCGCTCGTCATAGGCGTTCTGAATACCCTCTAAATTCAGATTGGTGGAAAAGAGCATGGGCTTGCTGCAACGAATCCGCCGATCCATCAGATCGGTCAGGGTGGCCATGGTATAGCCGGTGCGGCTCTCGGTTCCGAAATCGTCTAAAATCAGCATATCACATTCAAAGAAGGGCTCCAGCTCCGTTTCGCTATCCTTGAAACGGGAGGCATCCAGCCGCCGGGCAAATTCCGGCGCACTGATATAAACCACACTTTTGCCCTGCTCTAAAAGAGCCTTGGCAATGGCGGTGGAAAGATACGTTTTGCCCAAGCCGGTGGCACCCACAAACAAGAGGCTGCGGGTTTGTTCGTCAAACCGGGCGGTATAATCCCGGGCCAGTTCATAAATGCGCTTCATATTCTCCCGAGGAGAAAGCAAGCCGTTACGGGCCCCGTCACCAAAGAGTGAAAGATCGAAATTTTCAAAACTTTGATGCTCCAGTTGTTGTTCCAGATTGGATTGCCGGAAATTCCGGGCGATCAGTTCCCGCTTGAAGCATTGGCAAAGCCCCTCTTCGGTACGGCCGGTATCCTGGCAGCGGGAGCATTCAAAACGGGGTTCCAGGTCGGCCCCCAAAGAGGCCAGAAAAGCTTCCCGCTTTTGTTCCAGTTTTTTTAAGGCTTCCGCCTCTTTTTTCATTGCCTCCCCGCCTTTGACCATTGCGGCGCAATAGCGGGCGCCGGATTCGGCGATCTCCCGATCCATTTGCAACAGAACGGGGTTTTCCGTATACACTTTTTCCCGCCGTTCCGCTGCTTCAAAGATGGCTTGGGCCCGTTTGGCAGAAAAGGCTACCCAAAGTTCTTCTTTATGGTTCATCATTTACCGCCTCCTGCCTGCATTTTTTCAATCATCTTACGTTCCAACTCAGAAAGACCCTGATGGGGCTTGCGGCCGGTATCCTCCGGCTTCTGATCGTTGATATCCTTCGCCCGGCGGTAGCCCTTTTGATGCCAATCCTCCAGGATTTTGTTCATATAAGCAAAGCTCATCTGCCCCTTCCGATCCATACACCGGTCGTAGGCCTCGATGATCAGTTCCTCGCCCAAGCCCATGGTCGCCCAAGCAGCAATCTGCTCCCGCTGCTTTTTGGAAAAGGCGGTGGCGATGCGGAAGGCCTTGGCCAGCCGATTTTCCAAACTGCGGGCATATTCCAACTTGCCGATATGGGCTTCGGCCTTTTCAAAGCTATCGATACCGTTATCAAACCAATCGGCGGCCACTGTTTCCATATACCGATAAGAAAATTTATCGATGCTGTTGCAATAAGCCACCAGTTGCAACACCATTTCTTCGGAAAAATGCAAATTTTCGGTCATATTGTAGAAAAGGGAAATAAGCATCGAGCTGACGCTCTTGCCGGTGATCCGCTGGATCTCTGCCACCATTTGCTGAAAACTTTTATCGGTTTCTTCCAAAATGATGGTAGCCTGAACCCGGGGCAGTTCCTTGGTTTGAACCGTTTTGATGGCATTCACCAGCCGAAGCTTGCCCTGCTCCTTCACAAAAATCTTTTCCTTCACCCAAAAATCAATGGCGCCATCCACATCCTCCGGGGCGATATTGCAATAAGAGGCAATGGAAGCAGTATCGTGGGCCATTTTATCAAAGCGCATCAAAAAGAGCAGCACCTTCAGCTGAGCGCCGGTGGCAATGCCCAATAATCCGTCCACCACCCGGGTAGGGATCTCCACGCATTGCATTCTGGTTTCTTCAAATTGATACTTCATCCTCTTTGCCCCTTTCTATGTAGTAAAGATTATTATATAAAATTTCAACTATAATTGCAAGAGGGAGAAATCAAAAACCGCCCCACTTTCGCAGGGCGGTAAAAATCACAGAATATCGTCTAATGCATTCAGGAAGAAATCCCGATAAATATCGTAGCCTTCTTGGGTAAAATGGATGCCATCCTCCACGAAGATATCGGTTCTGGCCTTAAAGTAATCCCCCACGTCGGCGGGATCTGCAAAAAAGCCGGGATAAGCGTAATGGCAAACGTAGGTGGTATCCTCGTGCTTATCGCAATAGGTCTTCAAGAGCTCGTTGAATTGCTCCACGTGGCGGAGCCATACCTTATCCCCCTGATGGCGCTTAGTGGGGTTGGCATCGCAGGCATAAAGCTTGATGCCGGGGAAGTCTGCCCGGGCATAAGCAAAGATTCGGGAGATCAAAAAAACAATCTCGGCCGGGCTGTAGCCAAAAGCACGGTCGTTGGGGAAGATCCGCAGAACCAGCGCCCGAGGTTCCAGGGGCTTGATTACCCGATGATAATAATAGAGCAGCTCCTCGGCGGTAGAACCGCCGATACCCCGGTTGATGGCGGCGGGTGAACCGTCTTTCATCCGGATATCCTCTTCCAGATTCCGCATCCCCCAGCGTTCCGTTTTCCAACGGGTGAAACCGGAAGAACCGTAAAACACGATCTTACCCTTTTCAATAGGCTGGGCCTCATAGGCCACGATCTCTTTTTCATATTTTTTCAGATCGGGAATACGAATCTCAAACATCCCTTATACCTCCGCTTTTTCTGCCTGCTTATCCAGGCGATAATTGCGAACGTAAATGCAAAGATCAATGGCAACCATCACAAAGTTCAGCACGTAAAAGAACAACACGTACCATTTTTGTGCAAAGCTGGCCATATAGGCCTCGTTGATCAGCTTGGAGGTAATGCCGGCCACATAGCCGAACAAGATCAGGCACAAAAAGGCCAGACTCTTACCCTTGGTGGTGCGGGCCTTCCAGGACTTCATCACATTCATGGGCCAGGAGGCACCAAAACTCAAGATCATAATAATTTCCAATAATTCAGACATTTTTCTTCCACTCCTTTTGCCTCTATTATAACAACCCTGTGCCCCATTGTAAAGCATCAAATACCATTTACTGCCATAACTTTGAAATTATAGCATTAAAAAACGAGGTGAAATTCACCTCGCTTTTGCTTCAGATATGAATCAGTTCATTAAAAACCACTGTATGCTTTGGATCCATAGAATGATTTTTATGCCAATGCCCGGAATACCAATGTTGAAAAGAGACCTTTTGATCCACATAGTACATAAAGCCATCCAGACTGAAGGGATCCGCATCCGACGAAAGCTCCACGCCCTCCTTGCGGTATTTATGGGTCAAAACATAATCCACCCGATGGTTGTGTTGCTCCAGATTTTGGTAGGCCAGCCGAATCTCATCGGCGGTGGGCTCTTCCTGGGGCCACCAAAGCCCCCAATCCTTCCACCGTTGGGAACTGACACAGCCGCCCATAGTCAAAAAGCTTTTTCCTTCAATATGAAAGATATGCCCCCGCATCAGATGAACGATACGATCTGAAATACGGTGAATCCGCCCGCCGTTCCAATCCTCTTCCGGTAAACTGTATAAATAATCAAAGTTTTCGTGGTTGCCGTCAATAAAGGCAATATTGCATTGAAGAGATTCAAAAAAATCGGAAAATTTCTTGTTTTCTTCCGTATCCCGAAAACGAAGTTCTAAATCTCCCAAAATAAAGAGCCAATCCTCGGCTTTATGAATCGAAAGAAATTGCTCCAATCCCTTCAGATCCTGTCCGCCGTGCAGATCACTTGTTAAATAAATCATATAATTTCACCGTTTTTCATCAATTTTGCTTTGCCGCTTTTCAGCAATTCCAAATATTCATCCACAGTTTTGATCTCATAGGGCGAAAGCACCGCCGCCCCCGCAATATCCTCGGAGCGGTGAGCATCGGAACCGGCAGAAACCGGGCGTCGATATTTCTTTGCCAGCGCAAACACCTTTTCATCAAAATTCTCATGGCGGGGATTACTGTTGATGGCCTCAAAACCATCTACATAATCCGGCTGTGGGGTGCATTTTCCATCCCGATAGGGATGAGCCTGGATGATGGTGATATGGTGGGCCTTGGCATAATGATAAAATTCTTCCAAGGAAATTTCGAAAAAATCCTCCCGGGATTTCAAAAATTCCGGGGTGGTATGATAAAGCAGATAGTGGTTCCCGTGTAACGTATACTCCGGCGAAAACAAAACCGTAATCCCAAGTTCTTCGCCCTTTTTTCGGGCGCGC
This sequence comes from Eubacteriales bacterium, assembly GCA_045659565.1. Taxonomy (GTDB): domain Bacteria; phylum Bacillota; class Clostridia; order Oscillospirales; family QAKW01; genus QAKW01. The sequence goes on from JAZOXD010000334.1 coordinate 13,848, forward strand.
ATAAAGGATTCATACATCAGATCCACCTTTTGCGCCCAGGTAAACCCGTCGCCCAGTATATCAAAGTGGCTTTGGGAAAAATGGTCGGAAATAAACACCGTGCTATACCCGGCCTCTTTATAAAAACCGATCATTTCTTCCGGCCAAAAGCGGGCGCAGGCACTCACCGGCTTGGTGTGAAGATGCGTTTCGATTTTATAGATCATCCTTCTTTCCTCCCGATTGACATTTTGTCCCTTTTGATTATAATGATATTATACTATAATCATATTGCAATTTAAATTACTATTTCGATATACTTTATTGCAATTTCGGTCAATCGGAGGAGCCATTATGGAACAACAAAACGTTTCCAAAAAAGAAACTTCCCTGAACGGAATATTCTCTGTCATAGAACGTTTGACGGTTTTGGCAGAGCCAAAAAAGGATCCCGAGGAATTATCCCACCACGAGCATTTTGAGATCTATTGGTTCATTGAGGGGAACCTGAACTTTTTCTATGAGGGAACCCAGATCGAGATCGCCCCGGGGGATCTGATCATCCTTGCGCCCCGCTTGATCCATCGCACCATATTGAAAAACAAATGCCGCTATCACCGAAAACGTTATCATTTTGCTGTGGATTTTTTTATGGATCAATACGAACTTTATAATCGTTTGATTGCCCGTGGAATCATAAAATTCAGCCAAAAAGAACTGCAGAAATTGCAATTGGATCGCCTTTTAACAGAAGTCGAAGAGGGTCTTTCTTTGAAAACCGCCTTTGGTGACCTTTGCGCTTTTATCAGCTTATCCTATCTTTTAAAAACGGCAGAAAGCTATTGCGCCCGACATCAAAAAGAGGAAGCCTCCCCCAAAAACGAAACCGTCTCCCGGATCATCCAATATGTCGACGACCACATCGCCTCTGAATTAAACTATAAAAAAATCGCCGCCCATTTTTGCACCTCCGAGAAAAATATTTATCGGATATTTAAGAACGGCTCCGGCTTCTCGCTGGCAAAATATATCACCCAGCGGCGGATCATCCGCGCCAAACACATTCTGAGCCAAGGCGGCACCGCTTATGAAGCCGCCGTTGCAACGGGTTATAAAGATTATTCCGTGTTTTACCGCAACTTTATCAAAGAAACCGGTTTGGCACCCACTCAGTTTAGGGTAGAGCGAAT